>DASWTL010000175.1:0-10444 GCA_036402155.1 Sphingobacteriaceae bacterium
TCACATTGTTTAAAGGTTGCTGTGCTGTCAATGTAGATCCTCCGGTTTGGGCATGAAAACGCAGCATCCGGGCTTTTGGATCTGTAGCCCCTAATTCACTGGTGATTTTTGCCCACATTCTTCTGGCTGCCCTGAATTTGGCTACTTCTTCAAAAAAATTATTATGGCAATTAAAAAAGAATGAAAGCCGCTTACCGAAAACATTAATATCCAGACCCTTATCGATTGCTGCCTGCAAATATGCTTTACCGTTTGCCAGTGTAAATGCCAGTTCCTGTACCGCCGTTGAGCCTGCCTCCCTGATGTGATATCCTGAAATTGAGATGGTATTCCATTGGGGAACTTCCCGGCTGCAGTACTCGAAAACATCTGTAATTAACCGCATAGATGGCTTTGGTGGATAGATATAAGTTCCCCTCGCCGCGTATTCTTTTAATATATCGTTTTGAATTGTTCCGGAAATTTTTCTGATATCTGCACCCTGCTTTTTCGCAACTGCAATATACATGGCCAGCAATATGGGGGCCGTAGCGTTAATAGTCATTGAAGTAGTTATCTTCTGAAGATCTATCCCTTCAAAAAGAATTTCAATATCCCGAAGTGAATCAATAGCCACTCCTACTTTACCTACTTCGCCTTCAGACATGGGATGATCGGAGTCATATCCAATCTGGGTTGGCAGGTCGAAGGCTACTGATAAGCCAGTGGTTCCCTGTTTTAATAAATAGTGATAACGTTTATTGGATTCCTCAGCAGTTGAAAAACCGGCATATTGACGCATGGTCCATAACCGCCCACGATACATATCTTTCTGAACACCACGGGTAAAAGGGAACTGACCCGGGAGTTCAGTCATTGGCCGGGCATTACAGTATACTTCCTTTATCTCAATTCCTGAAGTCGTTATAAATTTTTTATCGCTCATTATCTTTAAAACAACTGCTGAATATCCCGCTTAATTATTACCAGAGCAACATCATATGGATTCTCATTTTCAAGAGTCGCCAAATGAGTTAATATCGCTTTGCTTAACTCAATTGCCGGTGCATTCTCAGGAAGACTATGTGCGGCATCGTTCACCAGGCGGATAGTGTCTTCCTTTATTTTTTTTATCACTTCCCAGGCCTGGTTACTTACATACAATTGCTGCGACAGGTTATGCTGATATTCTGCACGTATGTCAGCAAGAATTATATTCTGCATTTCCTGCGCGCCCATCCCCGGTACATGCAGCCTTACCAGCAGTGCCGCAGGATTTATTCGTTCAAGAAAGAGAACAATCCGTTCATAAGCTTGTAAGCGCAACGGAAAGGTATGTGCCTGCGCTCCTTTCTTAAGTTCCTGAGCTTTTAAATTATAAACCCGATCCAAATATTCTTTTATAAAGAACCAGGCGACAAAAAAAATGGTAAGGCCTGCAATTATATACTTTAAAAGGTCAATGAGATAGGGAATTAATTCCATTTTGAATTATGTTATGATTCTGTCACAAATACCGTGAACACACAAAAGTCAGCAATTTAGCGTATATTTGTATAGCATATTTGAATAATTATGAGTACGGCAACTTTAAATAATACGGCACCGGTAACACTTACAGAAGGGGCGAAAAAAGAAATCCGGAAACTGATGCAACAACAGGAACTGGGCGAGGATTTTGGTCTTCGTTTAGGTGTTGAGGGAGGCGGTTGTGCGGGAATGAATTATGTTCTGGGCTTTGATCAGAAGAAAGATGGCGATGAAGAATATTCTATAGATGGCATTAAAGTATTTATGCATAAGGCCCATGGTTTATATCTGATAGGAATGCAGGTTGATTTCCAGAACGGGTTAAATGCACGCGGTTTTACCTTCAGCAATCCTAATGCAGCAAGCACATGCGGTTGCGGTACATCTTTTTCAGTATAATTGTGATTTTGTAACAATATATAGAGTCCTGCCGTCAAACAGCAGGACTTTTTTATTTCACATCCGGAGTTTATGAATTATGCCGAAAATATCAGGTTGTCTCTGGATTCTATCCGTAGCAATAAGTTACGAACGTTTCTTACCGCACTGATCATTGCTATAGGGCTTACGGCACTTGTAGGTATATTAACTTCTATTGACGCCATTAAGGCTTCTTTAAATCAAACCTTTTCCAGTATGGGCTCCAATTCCTTTACCATCCGGAACCGCGGCATGGGTATACGGATTGGCGGAGCCGGGCAGCGGCCCAAACGCTTTAAACAGATTACTTATCATGAAGCTACTGATTTCAAGGCCAGATTTAATTTTCCGGCGATTGTTTCAGTAAATACCTTCTCATCTTTTGCTGCAACTGCTAAATATGGCAATGAAAAAACCAATCCAAATATTAATGTTTTAGGCGCCGACGATAATTATATCTTAACAGGCGGCTATAAACTGGCGTCGGGAAGAAATTTCTCACAGGCAGAACTGGAGTTCGGCACCAGTGTGGTTATGATCGGGAATGAGATCAAGACCAAACTTTTTAAAGATGCTGATCCCATAAATAAGATCATATCCATTGGAAGCAATAAATATAAAGTAATCGGACTGTTTCAAGAAAAAGGTTCGAGTTCAGGATTTGGCGGAGACAGGACAGCAGTTATTCCATTACTGCGGGCCAAACAAACGATGACTATTTCAAATCCATCCTATACTATTTCGGTAATGGTAGACCAGCCTCAGCAAATGGAACCTGCAATAGGTGAAGCTACTGCCACATTCCGTAAAGTGAGGAGATTGAATGCTCAGAAAGAAAATAATTTCGAAATAACCAAAAGCGATGCTATTGCTCAAACACTGCTGGAAAACTTAAAATATGTTCGTATTGGAGGTATAACTATCGGAGCAATCACATTAATAGGGGCAGCAATTGCCTTAATGAACATCATGATCGTTTCTGTTACTGAGCGTACACGTGAGATCGGACTTCGGAAAGCAATTGGCGCAAAGCCATTCGTTATACGAAGACAGTTTCTGATCGAAGCTATTGTTATTTGCCTTATTGGGGGTATCACAGGGGTAATTTTAGGTATTACTATCGGGAATATTCTATCCAGGATCATGGGCGGAGCCTTTATTATGCCATGGATGTGGACCATCCTGGGATTGGTGCTGTGTGTTGGTGTAGGTTTAATATCAGGTTTATATCCTGCTATTAAAGCATCAAAGCTGGATCCTGTTGAGGCATTGAGATATGAATAGTCACATTTTAGTTCCAACTAATTAATTACCTTCCTCATCTTTCGGTTTTGGCTTATTCATCATACCCGGTTTAAACCGTGGTTTATATGCAGGTTTAACTTCGCTGTCAGGATTTTGAGTCGGCGTAGGTTCCTCTTTTGCAGGGGTATCTTTTTCTGGTTCTTTTTTAATAGCGGCAGCTTTAAACCGGGGTTTATATGCAGGTTTTACTTCAGGAGCTGGATTTCCTTTCACTTCAGCTGAATCCGCCTCCCCTATATTATCAGGCTGTTCGGGTTCTTTTTTAATGGCTGCAGCCTTAAACCGTGGTTTATACGCAGGTTTTGATATATCCAACGGATTTTCGCTTTGTGATGCCAAAGCAGATGACTTTTGCGCTTCCGGGACATCAGTGTCTGTTGATGGAGGGGTTAACCGGGGCTTAAAACGAGGAGAGTACACCGGCTTTTCATCAATAGCAGGAGAACTGAGCGGCACCGCCTGGCTGGCAAGCGCATTGATTTTCGGCTTTTTTAATTCCGGCTTTTGATCAGGTTTGAGATGGTAAATTTTCCTAAGTTTATTGAACCAGAATTTCTTGGTGTGGTCAAAGCTTTTTTCACCCATCTGGGCATAATCGAAACGGAATTCTTCATACAAACCAGGGTCGGAAAGTTTTAACTGATCCAGATCAATTTTTTTCTTTATGAAGAATTCTTCGAATGTCATTTACTATTATTATGCCATATTATGATAAACCGCCTGCACATCGTCATCTTCCTCCAGTTTATCGATCAGCTTAAATACATCGGCTGCCTGCTCTTCACTTACTTCGACTGTGGAAAGGGCAACACGCTCTAATTTGGCACTTTTAACTTCAATTCCTTTTTCTTCCAGTGCTTTCTGCATCTTTCCGAAATCTTCAAATGAAGTGTGGATTACTCCTACATCATTCCCTTCTTCATCTTCCTCTACATACAGATCTTCCAGTCCTGCATCTATCAACTCAAACTCCAGCTCTTCCATATCCATATCTTTCGGATCAAAGCGAAAAACAGACTTTCGATTAAAAATAAAATCCAGAGAACCTGTCTTACCCAAAGTTCCGCCAACCTTATTGAAATAGCTGCGAACATTGGCAACGGTACGGTTGGTATTGTCGGTTGCCGTTTCAATGAGAATAGCTACACCGTGCGGCGCATACCCTTCATATACAAATTCTTCATAGCCTTTTTCATCCTTGCTGGAAGCACGTTTTATAGCGGCCTCCACACGGTCTTTAGGCATATTAACCGCCTTGGAGTTCTGTATTGCTGTGCGAAGGCGAGAGTTGGTTTCCGGATTGGGGCCCCCATCCTTTACCGCCATGGCAATTTCTTTTCCTAAGCGGGTAAACTGGACAGCCATCTTGGCCCAGCGCTTAAATTTTCTTTCTTTACGGAACTCAAATGCTCTTCCCATATTTAAAAGTCAAAAATCAAAAAGGTCAAAAATCAAAAATTGAACCCAAACGCTTACTTTCTCTCAGCGATTTCGGGAGTTCAAAAGTAAAAAAATTATAGGCCTGTTTACTATGATTATTGCAGCTAAAATTCAGTTTAGCTTCGATGCAACAGCAAAGCTCTTCTTATATTTTTTAACCTGACCTTTTAAGTCGAATGTTTCCATAAAAAGTACATAAATACCTATTGAAGCCTTTTCATTAAATTCTGTTAGTCCATCCCAATAAATGGTTCCGTTTGCCGCCAGAGATAAGTTCTTTGTTAATTTCTTTATTAAAACACCCCGGTCATTATAAATAGTGGTATTTGCGACCCATCCCGGTTCTTTAAATTTATAATTTACCTGAAGTACATCTTCAAAACCATCATTATCTGGTGAAAAGGTTTTAGAAGAAAGAAACAATTCTTCCTCCATCTCAACGTCTTCTAAAAATTGTGAGTTCTTATAGCCCGGCGTTGCGTAGCCTTTTGAACCTGCCGCTGAACGAAAATTTCCAGTTTCCATAGAAGGCTTATTAAAGCTGCTTCGCTCTAAGGATACACCTTCAGGAGCTTTTATTACTTTATCATGCATCTTATCTGTATAAGATAACTCATCAATAGGGATTCCGTTACTTACAAGAACGACAGTTCCGGCATCATCATTAAATGAAGGGAGGGAGGGTAACTTTAAAAAAGCATCCGGGTTCTCTGTTATATATTCTTTCCTGATATTATCAGGATCAGTAGTTAATACAAGATATTTTCCCGGCATAAAGAGCAATGAGTTGGCAGTAAGAGGTTTAACACTAGTTAGACTATCCTTTATGGTTGCTATTGCAAGGTCTTTTAGATCCAACTCATTCTTCGAATTATTATAGATCTCTACAAAATCTGCACCATTGGGCCGCGGGTTAAATAGAATTTCATTGATTAAAATATCGCCTTTTTTAATTCTCTCCGGAAAGAAAAACTCCGCAGAACGATGATTCGCATCGATGATTTTGCCAGCGCAATCAGTAACTCCTTCAACAGTTATAGCATACGTATTTCCACGGGCTATCTGGTCGGGGAAATTCAGTATCACCTGGGTAAAATCAGGTCCAACGACTGTAGCATTTATAGGCTTCCCTACTCCGTTATTGACCAGATACCTGGTAATCTGTGATGATGATAAACTATCGATTGTTCTGCTGAAAGACAGAAGCAAGGTAGTGCTATCTGAAAGTGTGGCTGTTAAGAGTTTTAAAGGCTCGGTAGTTGTATGCGTTTTATAAACAGAATTAACCTTTCCGGGACTGCCTCCTGAAACATCCTTACTGCTTGCCCAATTCTGTTTTCCGGAACATACCGCTCCAGGATCTATCAATTCAAGACTCCAGCCTCCCGACTGTTTGTCTTTATTCCTGTGCCAACTGTTTTCGTAGCTGACACGATGAATTTCTATGCCTTTATTATTACGAAATAACAATATATCTTTGTCATTATTCAGACTTGGCCAGGGATGTAAGCCATATGTTTTCCCAAACGGCTTATAACTTAGGGTATCCTTCACCGGACATAAAATCAGATAACCGCCGGCTTCGATGTTTCCGGATGTAAAATGATATTTTGTTGTACCATCTTCATATGACAACCCTTTAAGAGGCACCATTTGATCTGTAGGATTAAAAAGTTCAATGAACTCTCTATCCGGCAAGCCCACAACAGGAGAAGTATCCGCAAAAATTTCATTTATAACTATGGGATAGCGTAGTTCAGGAGAGCTTTGAATGGAAAAATTACCCTGATTATTTGGAAAGGATATAACTGACCCTGAGCAAGTTCGCAGATTATCAGCAACCAGCGTATAGGTTTTTTCCTCTATAAAATGATCTTTAAATTGCAGATCTGCAAAATGTAAATCTTCAGCAACATTAATTAAAACAGCGGGATGTCCATTAACTGTAAAATTGGAGGGTTTTAAAAATAATGTATCCTGAATAACATTGAAATGGACTCTTAATGTTGAATCAGACAAGATCCGAATACTATCAATTCTCAGCGTGGTGTTTCTCCAACCAGGATTATTGACACTATTTACCTGCCCTGGGGTGCCGCCAGAAGTGTGAGAGGAAGCGCTCCAGTTATACCATTCATTGAAAGATGTTGGATCAATCCGTTCTAATGACCAGCCTCCTGATTTCTTTTTTGTATCCTTATACCAGGTGTCCCGGTAACCAACTGAATCCACTATCCGGTTTTTAAAACTTTTAAGCTGGACTTGATCGGAAGAATTATTAAAGCCCGGCCATGGAGATAATCCGATCGTCTTCCCAAAAGTTTTATATTGCAATGTATCTGAGGCCGGACAAAGAATGACGTATTGTTTTGGAAGAATGGAACAGTTTCTTAACGTTGCTTTTACTGCAGGATCATTCAAAGTCCAACCATCAAGATCAATTGTATCATTACCAGGATTGTAAATTTCAACAAACTCGGCCAACGGCAAACCAATTTCAGGGGAAGGATCGGCAAAGATCTCCGTAATGTATATTGTTGCTGTGTCCAACCTGACCGGTGGCGGAGGCGGAAGTGCCTGTGTAGTAAACTTTAAAGGCAGATTTACGTTGGAAAGAATTTTTCCACTGCAATCCTGAACCGACTGGACAGTTAATGAATATGTCGTTCCCGCCGAAAATTTCTGGTTGAATGTTAATGTTATTCGGTTGAGCTCAGTATTCAAAAGTATATTGGCTGAGCCTGAAGCGGGAGATAAAGTAACCTGGTCTTGAGTTACTGATGCCGGATCGATACCTTTATTAAAGTAAACTATCACCGTGCTATCTGATGTCTTTTTTAGGCTATCCGCATGAAAATCCAGAAGGTCATAATCTTTTATATAAATGGAATTTACTTTTCCCGGAGTGCCACCTGTAGTATCTTTTGAAGCACTCCAGGCTGAACTGCCGCGGCATAGTGATAACGGGTCAATGCGTTCTAAGGTCCAGCCGCCAGACTTTTTCTGAGCATTTTTGTACCATGTATCATTATACGCAACCGAATCAACCGTCCGGTCTTTAAAACTTTTTAGAATAACCTGATCAGAAGTATTGGTAAAGGATGGCCATGGCGATAGTCCGATAACTTTTCCAAAAGATCTATACTGGATGGTATCTGCAGCCGGACAAAGGATGGCGTACTGTTTAGGCAGAATAGCGTTTTTTCCAATAGTTGTTGTCGTTGTAACATCTCTTAATGTCCAGCCCTCTAAATCAATGGTGTCATTGCCGGGATTATAAATTTCCACAAATTCAGCTAACGGCAAACCAATTTCGGGTGATGGATCTGCCAGAATCTCAGTGATGTATATTGTTGCTGTGTCCAACCTGACCGGTGGCGGAGGAGGAAGCGCCAGTGTCGTAAACTTTAAAGGCTGGTTTACATTGGAAAGAACTTTTCCACTGCAATCCTGAACCGACTGGACAGTTAATGAATACGTTGTTTCCGGGGAGAATTTCTGGCTGAAAGTTAATGTTATTCGGTTGAGCTCAGTATTCAGAAGTGGATTAGTCGAGCCTGAAGCGGGGGATAAAGTAAAATTGTTTTGAGTTACTGATGCCTGATCAATGACTTTATTAAAGTAAACTATCAATGTGCTATCAGAAGTCCTTTTTAAACTATCCACATGAAAATCCAGAAGATCATAATCTTTAATATAAATGGAATTTACTTTTCCCGGAGTACCTCCTGTGATACCTTTTGATGAACTCCAGGCTGAACTGCCGTGGCATTGTGATAACGGGTCAATGCGTTCTAATGTCCAGCCTCCCGACTTTTTCTGGGTGTCTTTGTACCAAGTATCGTTATACGCAACCGAATCGACCATCCGGTCTTTAAAACTTTTTAGAATAACCTGATCAGAAGTATTGGTAAATGATGGCCATGGCGACAGTCCGATAACTTTACCAAATGATATGTACTGAGTGGTATCTGTAGCCGGACAAAGGATGACGTACTGTTTAGGCAGAATTGAATTTTTTCCAACAGTTGTTTTCGTGGTAGCATCTCTTAGTGTCCAGCCCTCCAAATCAATGGTGTCATTACCGGGATTATAAATTTCCACAAATTCAGCTAACGGCAAACCAATTTCGGGTGAGGGATCTGCCAGAATCTCAGTGATGTATATTGTTGCTGTGTCCAACCTGACTGGTGGAGAAGGAATTGTTAAAAATTCTAATGGCTGGTTTAAATCGGTGATTAAATTGCCACTGCAATCTTTTAATGATTGAATAGTAAGATCAAAGTGAGTGCCTGAAGTGAATTTCTGCTGATAAGTAAGTGTTAGTTGCTTTGCATCTGCATCTAAAAGCAGTGTTTTCAAAGATGCAGAAGCAGGATTTAGAATAAACTTGTCAGAAGTCAGGCTGGACTGATCAACAGGCTTATTGAACCAGACTTTCAATGTCGTATCAGAGGTTTGCTTTAAACTATCCGCTTTGAATTGCAGAGAATCATAGTTCTGTTGGTAAAGAGAGTTTATCTTACCGGGAGTCCCTCCGCTTATATCGGCGGAAGCTATCCAGTTAAACAAACCTTCGCATTTTGACAGCGGATCAATCCGCTCCAGAGTGTATCCGCCCTGCTTCTTTATGGCATCTTTATACCATGAATCACTATATGAAATCTCACTGATCGTGATATTCTTATCGCTAACCAACTTAATAACATCACTGGCATTATTTAAAGACGGCCATGGTGAAATACCTATAACCCGGCCAAATCTTTTAAACTCTAAAGTATCGGCCCTTGCACATAAAATCAGGTATTCGCCAGCCAGCAGACTGTCATTTCCGAATGTATAGCTTGTTGAAGGATCGCTGTACTTCCAGTTATTTAAATGAATTACCTTATCTGTAGTATTCCACAACTCAATAAATTCCAGTCCAGGGAGGTCTACCTGCGGACCAGGATCGGCAAAAATCTCATTGATAACGATATCGTTCTTTTTAGCTACATATGGTTTAATAAAATTAAACTGAGCCGAATTGCTGACGCCAATGATGTTACCCAGCAGGTCTTTCACATTGGAAACGGTTAGCGTATAAGAAGATGTTTGCAAACTTGTATTATAATGCAGTCTGTATTTAGATGTACTCACCAAAGTAACTGAAGCCGGATTGTTAAGTCCGGTCAATAGATAGTTTGCGTTATTTTTCGCAGTAATACTATCTACACCTTCATTAAATACAGCCTCCACTGTTAAACTATCAATGGCCGAAGCAGAAACCAGTTCAGGCGGAGCAGTATCGACTATAATTGGTGATATCAGTATATCATCAAAAAAGTGTTTTTGGAAAAAAGAAGCTGTTGATTGCTGTATAAAAATTCCAAAATGCGCAGATGCTGTTATTTGTGAATCAGTTACACTTCCCTCAGAAAAATAAGAAGATCCCGTACCGCTCAAATCTCTTTCGAGCGTAAATTCATTAGAAGCCGTACGGGTAACCCTTACTTTAACAGCCGTATTTGATGTATTTAGAATACCGTTAACCCCATCTATTATTTTTACACTTGATGATTTTGGTCCTGCACGTTTGTATAAACTAATTTCATCGTCGGTGTTTCCAATTCGAACATAATATCCATTAATATTAGTATTCTGAAGATCCGCCTGATCAGAGACAAGATAAACATCAACATAATTTAACCCGGAAGGATTGAATTGGATGTTACAATAAAACTCCCAAACACACCCATTGGCCAACGAGTTAGTAGTGCTCAAGTAAAAA
>DASWTL010000176.1:0-5496 GCA_036402155.1 Sphingobacteriaceae bacterium
CGGGTTCATAATATTGTTTAGGTTTAGTTACGTACTATTTCACATACAATGTTAGCCTCGGCAATTCTTTTGAATGCCACCACCAGTTTCTTGTATTTTTATTAAACTTCATTAAGACAAAAATAAAAAGAAAAATTAAACTGCAAATTTTTTATTAAACAGTCATCGTAAATAATCCACGCCCGCTTTGCAGTATGGCAACAATTACAATAATTGCCCCGATACCATAAAAAATCGCAATATTACGGTGTTTATCCGGTCCGTCAACAGCTTTCTTAGAACGTGAATGCCCTATGGTTATAAGGACTAAGGCTATGATCATCATTACGGCATGCTCTACTGTCCAATATCTTAATGTAGCATCTTTCATCACTGATCCCATATCATTAAATTGAACCAACGGACTTGCAAAATAGATAAGCAGTCCGAGGAGCAGCTGAACATGGGCTGAAATCATTGCAAAAAGATTCAGCTTTCTATTACCTTCGGTGTAGCCCTTTTTACCAAGCCAACCGGTTAATGATTGAATAAGTGCAAGTACAATCAGTAATAAAACAACATACCTGAAACCTGAATGAATGAGTTTAAGCGTTTCGTAGCCCATGGTTATATAATTTTTGCAGCTAAATTAAACAAAAGCTATAAGGTATCAAAACTATGCCCGCCGATGTAATAAATCAAGTTAGCGTTGCAGACTTAAAAAGCAGGGTTCTGTTTTCATCGGTTAAATCAGTCCCGCCATTCCTGCCCGTTCCGTCAGGCGGACATTACATATCCTCGCTTATCCTTATTTAAACCACCGCTCGCTACAGGTTTTTCATTGCTGTCGGGTTTAACTCCCCATGCCAGTGTGTTATAGTTAAGCGGTAGCATGATAAGCTATGATTTTTTCCGAAGCCGGATAACCTTCATCCAATGCAGTACCCGCATTACCGGATATACAGGATCCAGTTCAAACCATTTTTTTGCAAAGTTCGGAGAGTTAGGGAACCGGTGATGATTATTTTGGAATAGCTCCCCTAACATAAAAAAATCAAAGGGAGTTGAATTTTTAGATTGATCGTTATTGTTAAAATTAGAATAACCGTATTTATGTCCGCACCAGTTTACGATGGCGCCATGAAGCGGGCCCATCAAATAATGTATTGGCAACAGTAAAAACATCCACCACTGAGTAGCAAAGAATATATAAAATAAGGTATAAAACGCCCCGAAGCCCAGACGGGATACCGCAGAATTGCCGAATGTATCCAGCACCGGCCATTCCGGGTAATTACCCGAAAACCGCTCTTCCGGTATTCTTTTAAACTTAAGATAATCCTGGAAGATGTTTTTCGTGGCCCAGGTCATCTGAAAAATATCTTTAAAAAAATGCGGCGAATGCGGATCTTCCTTTGTATCACTGAATGCGTGGTGCATACGGTGAAGAATAGCATATGCGCGGGGATTCAAAAAAGACGAACCCTGAAAAATGTAAGTAAGAATGTAAAACACGCGCTCCCATCCCTTGCTGAAAGTGAACATCTTATGGGATGCATAACGATGAAGAAAGAATGTTTGGAAGAACAGCGACAAAAACCAATGACAGAGAAAGAATATTATAATGACCACAGAATAGATTTAGGTAAGATGGGAAAGGTATGGATATTAATTGACTTAGATTTATTTAAATGTAGTATCTAATCTTAACGCTAATCCGTTCAGTATGTTTCAATACTAATCTGTTCCTGCTTTAAAATCGTTCTACAGCAAGAAATTATCGTAAAATAAATATCTGATTACTTTTTAGATTTAATAGCGTTTAACTCTCGCTGCAAGTTTTCAATTTGAATTTGTTGTTCCTTGATTGCTCCCACTAATACAGGGATTAGCCTGTGAGTATCGATGTCATTAACTGAAACTGTTTTGAATGCATTCTTACCTGCAGGGATAGAAAAATTTCTTTCCTTGACTAATTCGGGGAATTGAAGGGCAAAATCTTCAACAATAAATCCATACTGCTTTCCTGAGGGAAGTTTTAACTTATTTGAATCATAATAAAAGGTTTTAGGATCAAGCTGTTGTATCACATTTAACGAATTTGAAACTTCAGCAACATTGATCTTTATTTCATTCTCCGCGATCTTTTGTGCGGATACGTCATTAATTTCCAGCAATAGAGCCAGAAAAACAACGGCTTTTAACACATTTCGTAATTTCATGATGGTAGGGATTAACAGGACAAAATTAAGGTTAAATCGGCATGGAGTCTTGAAAAATCTTTTATTTATCTTAATCAATCGCGAAACACTCTGGTAATTCAATATGCCCTAACAGGCAGTTTTACGGCCATAAGCAGGATTTATGGTTGATATTAATCCATGTTTGATTAAGGGGGACTGATAAACTGTAAAGCACCTACTCTTCCGCTGTTTAGAAGTCTTTCTTTTTGTTCTTTCGAGAGTTTCTTAACACGAGGGCCAATATTAGTTGATGAAACAGAAATCGTTCTTTTCCAGTCATCTGTAGTTAATTGATTCCTATTGAGGTTTTCAAGTATCATAATATAGAATGCCTCCATATATTGATTGAAATTATCAATTTTTAAGGGAGCCAGTTCTTTTGACGTACGATCATATTTTATTTGCTCTTCAGAATCGATCCTTACTCCAATTGTTTCAGGATTTGCTACTCTTGTTTTAAATGGGTCTGCTAAATAGGTATCAAATAAATATATGGGAAAGTTTCCAACTATTCCGCCGTCAACTACTACATCCAGATCCATTCTCTTACCGGGCTTGGTAATAATTGCTCCATCCTTATCAATAAACACAGCCTCAAAATACAGCGGTATTGACATGGAGATTCTCACCGCATCCTTAATTTTCATATCAGGATATGTTTGGTAAGAAAAGACAAGGAGTTTTTGTTTATTGAGACAGGTAGCAGTGATATACAGGTCCTTGAATCCTCTTTTATGAAGCTCTGAAAATGTAATATCCGGATCCCCCGTTTTTTTAGTAATAAGATCCTCCAGCCATTCATTAAACTTTGCGCCCCTGTACCATCCATAATTCTTTTTCATCCGGTGAATACCGCCGATAAAGAAAAATTTGCCATCGTTAAATTTATTAAAGTTAGTACGATCAATAATTTGATTTATCTCCTTTGCCGAATATCCCAAAACCAGGGGTAAAGCTATAATTGCTCCTGCCGAAGTGCCTCCAACTTGTGTTATATTTTCTAATAATCCTGCTTTCTCAAACTCTTCAAGCACCCCGGCATATGCAATACCTCTGATGCCTGCACCTTCAAACACTAAATTTTTATAAGGATAAACCTGTGCGTAGCAAACGTTACAAAGCACGGTCAGTAAAATTGCTAACGTTCTCAAGACATATAAATAAATGGATAAAATATGGTTTTCATCCTAAGTGATCAGCTACAGGTTCAATGAACAAATTTATAAAAGTAATGGACTTAATGCATTTCTTGACTTCCCATTAATGCAGTTCAAGCTATTTCCAAATTCTGTATTCTTTTGGAGATCTCACTTTGCGATCTCCAACCCTTATTATGTAAAGAACTTTGATGTTTGATATCAAATTCAGACATCAAATAAATCCAGAACTATTATATTTGAATTAATCCACTTTATAATATGCCGGCCAAACAAGCGCTTTCTGTAATTTCCGACAATGTTGTCACCCGCAAAATTTACGAAATCAGAAATCGTAAAATTATGATAGACAGCGACTTGTCGGAAATGTATGGAGTAGAAACACGACGACTCAATGAACAGGTTAAACGTAATTCAGAGCGGTTTCCTGAAGATTTCATGTTTCAGTTATCAGAAAATGAATTTGAAAACTTGAAATCGCAAAATGCGACATCAAGTTGGGGTGGCAGAAGAACATTACCTTACGCGTTTACTGAACATGGTGTATTAATGTTATCCAGCGTATTAAACAGTCCACAAGCCGTGCAGGTAAACATTCAGATTGTTAGAATATTTACTCGCTTGCGGGAGGTAATTTCAGAACATCACGAATTAAAGCTGGAAATAGAAACAATTAAAAAGAAACTTAGCAGCCACGACAAAAATATTGAAGTGGTTTTTAGTTACCTGGATGAGCTGGTTGAAAATAAAGAAAAACCCAAGACACGGAAAAGGATTGGGTATATGCCGGATGAGTTATAGTTTTCTCATAAAATTTATATGAAATACATACTCCTTTTAATTGGAGGCTACATGTTCGTTGCAGGCGTTACGCTAAGCCAACATTCACCTAAATATCAAAGAGACGTCATTCAGAAAGGGCTCATGGGCCGCGTTAAATCATATACAGAATATACCTATGAACCAGTTAAAGCGAATACTGGCGTTTCATATCTTAAATATAAATCCCTGGTCAGCTTTAATAAACAGGGAAATACAACAGCTGCATATTTACATCACTCTGGGAAACTTGTTTATCAGGACACCTGTATATATGACAAAGAAGGCCGGGAAACGCGTACCACAATACAACCCGGTCATATACGCAAATCTGTGTATAGCTATAATTCTAAAAATAATCTTGTGGAAAAGATTTCATCCCGGTCAGTTCCTAAATTTATAATTATATACAACAGGAAGGGTTATCGGGACACTTTGTATTCACTGACTGTATCAGGTAAATTAAATTCTAAGGTCGTCTATCATTACGATAGCAGGAACAATAAAACTGAAGAAGTTCAGTACAGTGCCAACGGAAAGATGGAGTATAAAACAATGTACGGATACGATAGTCACAACAATAAAGTTGAAGAACGCAGAACATCGGCAGACGGAAAAACCAGCTATCATATACTTTTTAAATATGATAAAAGAGGTAATATCATCATGAAGAGAGATTCCAATATCATTTATATACGCGGCAAAGATGGCCCGGCTAAAAAAGAAGATAGCGATGTTTATGTCCGTAAATTTAAGTATGATGGTTATGATAACACCGGCAATTGGTTAAAACAGACCGAAGTATTAAATAACAAAATCGTTCGTATTATTAAACGGGAATTTGAATATTATTAACCTAATGCCCCGCTTTTGAAAGATCTTTTCTGATTATCTTCAACCGGTCTATAACCTGGTTTATTGTGTCCCTTCGTTCTAAACCCGATTGAAACGGCAGCCCCGAGGCACGAGGGCTACAGTGTACAGCGGGACTACCGGAACCGAAGACCACCTGCATCTCCTTTCCTAATGAATATAAACTCATTTATTTCGTTCACTATAACAATGACTTCAAATTTTCATCCATAAAAAAAAAACATCCGCCCGGAGAATATAAATCAACCTGCCATGCAAACCAAAGGCTACCAGCAACTTTCAATCTGCCAAATTTCTCACCAACCCCTTTGTCAATTCAACTAAAACCCGTATCTTTGCAGTCCCATTTTAAGGGGTAAAAAGAATTATTTATTAATTTAATATCAAATCAGTGAATACGTTAAGTTACAAAACTGTCTCAGCCA
>DASWTL010000177.1:0-12138 GCA_036402155.1 Sphingobacteriaceae bacterium
AAACTGCCCTGGTTTTATATGACCAAGGAGACTATGCCTCATTCTTAAAATCTGCATGATTTACCCCTTTCAAAAAATCAGAAGTATCCACCCCTTCGCCATTGATAAATAAAAGGGTATTACCTTTGATGTTATCGATCACATCAGCGAATAAATCCATTGGCAAAGCAGGACAACCCTGACTTCTTCCAAGTCTACCGGTTCGGTTAATAAAGTCCTGACTAACGTAGTCTGCTCCGTGTACCACTATCGCTCTTTCTCTCGCACTACCATTTAACTCAGCATCCAGGCCATCCAGCTTTAAAGACCGGCCATGTTTCCCGGTATATACCTCAGCGGTACTATAAAATCCAACGCTGCTTTGAAATGAATTTATTACATCGGAAAACTTTTTTGCGATAGTTTCGCCGCTTCCTTGTCCGTGGGCGACAAATGTGTTGAATAAAACTTTCTGCGCTTTCAAATCAATAACCCATAATCTTTTTTCAGTGCTGGGCTTGGAAAAATCTACAACTGAGAGTATCTCCTTCGTTTGAGGAAGTAAGTTAAGATCTTTTAAGTTATGGTATCCGGTCATCCCTTTAAGAAATATTTGATAATCCAGACCTGAGGCAGCCAATCCTAATCGACTATAGACAGATAATACATATTCATTGAAGATTTCATTTGGTGATTTAGTTTGATCATCAACGGACTTGACCATAACTTTCTGAGCTGCAGAAATTCCATTCTCTTCACTGATGGTGTTCTTAAAACTCATAGTTACAAGTGTAAGTAATACAATTGCTACTATGCTGCTCAATTTCAATCCTTTTCTCATAGTCTTCTCTTTTTTGTTTAACAATAATATAACGAAATTTCGGCTCTGTACTAATTGTTTACTACCATATATTACTTTTTACCGACAATTTTAAGGGATGTTTAAAATCGTTCAGGTATTCCATCGTTAACTATTATATTGCTACAAAGATAAGTCAGTACACTATGCAATGGTATTGCATTTATTACATAATCCTTTGATGATTAAGTCGACTTCATCGGCTCTGAACCGGACCGGCAGCTTTACTTTTGGAATCTTGGTTGCAGGTAGACAAAATGTTTCTTTGCATGATCTGCAATAAAAATGCAGGTGAAGATCGCGATGCCTTTGCGCATCACACTCTTCTGCGCACATTGCATATTTCGGAACTCCTGTGCCATCTTCGATAGAATGTACCAAGCCCTTCTCCTGGAATGTCTTCAGCGTTCGGTATACACTAACACGATCCATAGGAATTAATTCCCTTTCAATATCCGTTAAACTTGTTGCAGCTTGCTGATAAAGCATATAGTTGAGAACCAACATTCGGTTTGGTGTTGGATTAATCTCTTTTGAGATTAGAATATTTTCAATCTGTGCTTTCATTAATATCTAAAGTATTGATATTTTTTTACAGTAACGACCCTGGATAGTCTGGGATAGTATATGTGCAAGGATTAATAGTTCCGATTAGGAAATTGCTTTCTGAGTTTTCCTGGTTAGCCATTTATACAGCTTTTCTACATCATTGATCTTAAAGAGCTCAGTCCCCGGATTCATTGTAGCTGCAGTCCCGCAGGCTATGCCCATACGGACCATTTCTTGCAGACTTTTACCATTAGATAAGGAGTATACCATACCGGCCACCATACTATCTCCAGCCCCGACTGTACTTAATTTTTTTACGGTCGGAGCTTGTACCTGTTCTGCGATGGTGTTTGTTACAAGATAGGCACCCTGGGCTCCCATTGATACCACTATGACTTCACACTTACCCTTGCCAATCAATGCTCTTGCAGCCTCATCAACTAAAGTATCATCTAAGGTTTCCTTCTCCGAAAGCAGACTAAGCTCTCTTAAATTTGGCTTAATAAGATAAGCACCTTCCTCAGCCACTTCGCTGAGTGCTTCACCCGAGGTGTCAGCAATAAAGCGGTTCTGCGTTTTTTTTGCGATTCGGGAAATTTTCGCATAGAAATCAGGATTGACGCCTGGAGGAAGACTACCGCTGGCGACGATATAGTCCGTTTTAGCGGATAATTTTTCTATCGCTGTAAGAATGAGTTTGGTCTCTTGTGGATATATCTTTGCTCCGGGCATTCCGAAGCGAAATTGCTGGTTAGATGATGACTCCACAACAATGAAATTCTGCCGTGTGGCATTCTTAGTGTCAATTGTTTCGTAAGGAATTATCTCCTCCTTTAAAAGACGAATTAGTAAATCCCCTGTCAAACCACCCTTAGGAAACAATGCAGTGGAAGCACTTCCCAAGCGTTTAAGTCCTCTGGAAACATTTATACCACCTCCACCAGGTTCATATCTAGGCTGGGCGCATTGAAGTTTTTGCTCAGGTATAAGTTTTTCAATAACAGTGCTACAATCAACCACGGGGTTGATTGTTATGGTAAGGATTTTTGACATTTTCTTGTAGTTTAAACTCAATATCATAGTCAACAGTAAACTAAAAATACTGTTTATAGTAGTCCTCCTTTTTTATACTACTCAATTTAGGGTGGAAACTTTTCTTAAATAAAAAAACTGATATGTTAATTGATTGTTCATATCTTTGACGAAATTATAAAAAGTGAAATTCTGGAGTCGGATCGTTTGTACAATTGTAATGCTGGTGAGCCTCGTGCCATGCGCAGATGCTGTTTCGTACGAACCAACTTCCATTATTAAAGAAGTATTTATAGAAGCTTCTGCACCACAAAATCACAACGAACGTAATATGGATGCCTGTTCTCCATTTTGTGTTTGTGCCTGCTGCAATGCTCCCACTATTATGAAAAGTGCAGTATTTTCCATAAATATTCCATTACAAATAAGCTTAGAGTACCCTAACAAGACATTAGGAAAAGCAACTTCCACTTCTATCTCAGTTTGGCAACCGCCTAGATTAGGTTAATTAAAATTATCGAATTATTGCGCCCGGATCAGCCCTTTGGATGATCTGAACTGCATTCTTTATTTTTTATTTACATCTAATTTAAATTCAATGCTGAAAAAAATCATTCAGTTTTCTATACAAAACAAGCTAGTTATAGGCTTGTTCACACTCGCGTTGATCGCCTGGGGAGTATACTCCTTAAGGCAGTTACCCATAGACGCCGTACCCGATATAACGAATAACCAGGTACAGGTAATAACCTTGAGTCCATCCCTGGCTACACAGGAAGTGGAGCGTTTAATCTCCTATCCTGTTGAGCAAACCATGTCTACCATACCTGAAATTGAGCAGGTTCGGTCGCTTTCCCGTTTTGGTCTTTCCGTAGTAACTATTGTATTTCATGATGATGTAGATATTTACTGGGCGCGTCAGCAGGTTAACGAAAAGCTGGCCGAGGCAAAAAACAATATACCAGGAGATCTGGGGAATCCTGAAATATCGCCTATATCTACCGGACTAGGCGAGATATACCAGTATGTAATTCATGCAAAGCCGGGTTTTGAGAAGAAATTTGGTGCTCGTGAATTGAGGAGCATCCAGGATTGGATCGTTCGTAAACAACTCTTAGGTACACCCGGCATTGCAGAAGTTAATAGTTTTGGCGGCTTGTTAAAACAATACGAGATTGCATTAGATCCTGATAAATTAAGAAGTTTTAATTTAAGCATTAGTGATGTTTTTAATTCCTTACAACAGAATAACCAGAATACTGGAGGGGCTTATATTGATAAAAAGCCGAACGCTTATTTCATACGAAGCGAAGGCTTAGTTGGCGGTCTTGATGACATCAACAAAATCGTTGTTAAGAATAATACAAATGGCATTCCTGTATTAATTCGTGATATCGCTACCGTCCAGATTGGAAACTCGATCCGATATGGTGCCCTTACCCGCGCTACTGCAAAAGGACAGGGGGAAGCTGTAGGCGGTATTGTAATGATGCTGAAAGGAGCTAACGCCAATAATGTAGTTAAGCAGGTTAAGGCAAAAATAGAACGCATCACCCAAACGTTGCCGGAAGGAGTAACTATCGAGCCATTTCTTGACCGAAGTGCTTTAGTGGACCGAGCAATGGGAACTGTTGCCACGAATCTTATTGAGGGCGCTTTGATCGTTATTTTCGTATTGGTTTTGTTCCTGGGAAATTTAAGGGCTGGTCTGGTCGTAGCCTCTGTAATCCCGCTGGCCATGCTTTTCGCTATTTCTCTGATGAATTTGTTTGGTGTATCAGGAAACTTAATGAGCCTTGGAGCGATAGATTTTGGTCTAATTGTCGATGGGGCTGTGATAATTGTAGAAGCGACCATGCACACCCTGGCGGGTAATAAACTAGGCAGGGCTTTTACTCAGACCGAAATGGATGAACAGGTGGAAAAATCTTCTGTTCGTATGATGAGTGCAGCCGCCTTTGGTCAAATCATCATTTTAATCGTTTACCTGCCAATCCTGGCTCTGGTCGGTATTGAAGGAAAAATGTTTGGCCCGATGGCACAAACTGTGTCATTTGCTATTCTGGGCGCATTTATCCTCTCACTGACTTACGTCCCAATGGTATCGTCATTGTTTCTGAGTAAAAACATCTCTCATAAAAAGAATTTCTCTGATCGAATGATGGATTTCTTTCAAAGAAAATATAGCCCGATGATACATGCTGCGTTACGTAAGCGTAAGCTCGTTGTTATCTCATCAGTAGCATTGCTGGCAGTTAGCATTTTCGTTTTTACCCGCATGGGGGGCGAATTCATCCCCACACTGGAAGAAGGTGATTTTGCAGTCGAAACAAGATTGCTCACGGGCAGTTCTCTCAGTCAATCTATTGATAAGATAAATCAGGCATCTAAAATCTTAGTAGAACGATTTCCTGAAGTAAAAGAGGTAATTGGGAAAATAGGCGCTGCTGAGATCCCCACAGACCCAATGCCAATGGAGGCTACGGATCTGACTGTAATCCTAAAAGATAAGAAAGACTGGACAACGACCCATGACCGTGAAGAGTTGGCAGAATTAATGGGTGAAGCCTTGGAAGATGTGCCAGGTGTTAGTTTTGGGTTTTCGCAACCTATCCAATTACGTTCTAACGAGCTTATATCAGGTGTAAGGCAGGATATAGGTATTAAAATCTTCGGGGACGATCTTAATCAATTAACTGATCTCTCGCAAAAAATAGGGAAAATTGTTTCAACGGTTGATGGGGCACGAGATTTATATCTGGAACAGGCTACAGGCTTGCCTCAGATCGTAGTAAGGATCAACCGTGACCGAATTGCCCAGTACGGATTAAGTGTAGAGACTGTTAATCAGGCATTAAATACAGCATTTGCAGGACAATCGGCGGGAATAGTTTATGAAGGTGAGCAACGATACGATATGGTAGTACGGTTGTCACTTCAGAACCGTCAGGATATTGACGATGTAAAAAACGTATATGTAACTGCCCCTAACGGTAACCAGGTTCCACTTGATCAGCTTGCCGATGTAGAGTTCGTGGTTGGCCCCAATCAGATCCAGCGTGAGGATACTCAACGCCGCATTATCGTAGGATTAAATGTTCGCGGACGTGATATTGCCAGCGTTGTAGAAGAGATCGAACTAAAGATCAATCAGCAGATCAAACTTCCGACTGGATATTTTATAACTTATGGCGGACAATTTGAAAATCTGAAACAAGCTACCCAACGATTATCAATAGCCGTTCCGGTTGCATTATTACTAATCCTCTTACTATTATATTTCTCTTTTGGATCTGTTAAGCAATCCATCCTCATCTTTTCAGCTATTCCAATGGCGGCAATCGGGGGGATTTTTGCACTTCTGTTAAGGGGAATGCCATTCAGTATTTCGGCGGGTGTTGGCTTTATTGCCCTTTTCGGTGTTGCGGTGTTAAACGGAATTGTGCTTATTACTGAATTTAACCGGCTCAAAAAACTCAATAAGTACGGATTAAATGAAATTGTGCTTAAAGGTACCGCCATTCGTTTGAGACCCGTGTTAATGACAGCTACCGTGGCATCCCTGGGATTTTTGCCCATGGCTCTTTCCTCAGCGGCTGGCGCGGAAGTTCAAAAGCCCCTGGCAACTGTCGTCATTGGGGGTCTGATAACATCAACTATTTTAACCTTAATTGTTTTACCCGTGCTATACACCTATTTCGAAAGTTTTAAAAGCAAAGTGAATACAGCTATTCCGACTGCTACCATAGCCATCTTCATCCTCGGCATCACTTTAATTGCTCCGACAGCTAAAGCCCAGGCACCTGGAACAGGCTCACCAATAACCTTACAACAAGCGATACAAACAGCTCTTAAAAATAACAGGGCCATCACGTCATCTGGCTTGCAGATAAACCAGCAACAGGCATTAAGAGGAAGCTCAAGAGATTTGGGGAAAACAAATTTTGAAGTTCAATATGGTCAGATTAATGGAATAAAAAGGGATAATAACTTTATTGCTTCTCAAAGTATTCCAAATCCAGGGCTTTTTAAGAGCCAGCGTAACCTCTACGATGCACAGATCCGGGGTGCAGAAATTGGCTTGTCGATAACTCAAAACGAGTTAAGCTATCAGGTCAAAAGTAACTACACCCAGCTTGCGTATTTTATTGCTCTTCAACAGCTGTATCTCAGCCAGGACACCGTTTACAACAATTTCTTGAAAGCTGCGGCACTTCGATATGAGACTGGAGAAACCAATCTGCTTGAAAAAACTACAGCTGAGACACAGTATAATGAAGTGCGAAATCAAATGAGCAAAAATCAATCTGATATTTTGGCCTATACCTCCGAACTACAGAGGCTGCTAAACTCACAGGAGCAAATCGAGATAACAAAAGAACAGTTTGTCCCAGTTAATTGGAATAATATAGTCCTTGACAGTATGATCGCAAGAAATCCTCTACTTGCTTCATACAGGCAACAGATTGAAATTGCAGATAAATCTATAAGTCTTGAAAAAGCACGCTTAGGCCCGGATTTTTCTGTAGGGTATTTTAATCAGTCGATCATAGGCAATCAGAGTGTTAACGGGCAGGATGTTTATTTCAACGGTGGTAAACGATTTCAGGGGATACAGGCAGGCATTTCTATCCCGATCTTTTCCAAACCTTTTTCTGCACGAATTAAGGCTGCACAAATCGGAAAGCAGGTTGCTGAAAGTGAATTTAGCCTTTTTCAAACTAATCTTCAGGGGCAGTACAACAAAGCCTATCAGGAATTGCTAAAAAACTCACGCAGTATTGAATATTATAAATTAAGCGCGCTGCCAAATGCAAACCTTATTCTAAAGCAGTCTCAGATAGCCTTTCAGAACGGAGAGATTGGTTATGTGGAATATTTACAGGGATTACGAACCTATTCAGAAATCCGGTTTAATTATCTCCAGGCTATCAATCAATATAATCAATCAGTTTATACACTTCAATACCTTATGGGTTTATAATTTAATAGAAGATGAAAAGTAAAATTCAATTAATCAAACAGATCTGTTTTCTTACCATATTAACTGTTTTTTTTGCCTCTTGTGGTAGTAAAGAGACCTCGGTAGAACAAACTCAAGAGGACAGCACTCATAGTGAAAGTGAAAGCTCTGTAGAAATTACTGAGGCACAATATAAAACAGTAGGCATCACATTGGGCTCACCGGAAATGAGATCTTTAAGCGGTGTATTAAAAGTTAATGGATTTATTGATGTACCGCCCCAAAATCTGGTAAGCGTTACTACACAAATGGGAGGGATTGTTAAATCGACCCCTCTTTTGCAGGGAAGTAACGTAACCAAGGGACAGGTAATTGCTGTTTTGGAAAACCAGGAATTTGTTCAGCTTCAACAGGACTATCTGGAGAGCAGAAGTCAGCTGGAACTCACCAATTCTGAATATAAACGACAGCAAACTCTGGCGCAACAGAACGTAAATTCTCAAAAAACCCTACAGCAGGCAAAAGCCAACTATCAAAGCGCTTTGGCCAGAGAAAATGCATTGAAACAACGGCTGCAGTTGATTAATATTAATTCCGCAAGATTATCAGCAGGGAATATCCGAAGTCGGGTGAATATTTATGCTCCAATTAGCGGCTATGTAACCGAAGTGAATGTCAATATCGGGAAATTTGTTAATCCCAACGATATCATGTTTGAGATCGTAAATAGTTCCAACCTGCATGTAGAGCTAAATGTATTTGAAAAAGATGCTGTAAAAGTAAAAGCAGGACAGCAGGTTCGGTTTACCATGACGAATGATACAACCGAGTTACGGGCGGTAGTTCAGTTGGTGGGCGGTGAAATTAATCCTGATAAAACTGTAACAGTCCATGCTATTGCCAAAGGAAGCAAAGGTTTTATTCCAGGAACATATCTCAAAGCGTTTATTGAAACTGCAAGTAGCGAAGTTTTGACATTACCGCAAACTGCGGTTGTCGATTTCGAAGGAAAGAAGTACATTTTTGTAGCCTCTCAAGCTGCAACCGAAGTGACACCCAAGCATACTGAAAAGGAAAACGAGACAGAAGCTGAGAAAGAAAAGGCGGGAGAATCATTTCATTTTGAAATGATGGAAATAACTACTGGTATAAGTGACGGTGGGTACATCGAGGTGCAGATTCCTGGGAATCCTGATTTAAAAGGAAAAGTAGTTATGAAGGGAGCTTATGATCTTCTTTCAAAAATGAAAAATAGCGAAGAAGAATCCGGTCATTAATTAACGGGTAGAAGTAAATCTACAAATAACTCAAAATCTATTATTATGGAACATCAAAATCATCAGGCGCTTATTCAAAAATTATTGAATTGCGTCTTAGCCTGCGAAAATTGTGCTGCTGAGGGATTCAAAGAAGGCCACAGCGAAATGATGGGAAAATGCATCCCTATGGACATTGACTGTGCAGATATCTGCGTGCTGGCTGCTCGCTTATTACAACGAGGATCAGTGATCTCACATGAGTTTCTCGTGATTTGTGAAAAGGCATGCCGGATGTGTGCCGAGGAATGCGGCAAACACAATCAAGAACACTGTAAGAAATGCGCGCAAGCCTGTAAAGAATGCGCGGATGCCTGCCACGAGCATCAGTAGTTACTACACCATCGATATTTTCGATTACCCCATTTGCGTCACGAATTGACCTAATATGGAGGTAATTATTGTTGGTACTATTTTACTAAGCTTATTACATGCGATCATTCCCACTCACTGGTTGCCTATTTTGACCGTAGGTCAAAGTTTGCGATGGAACATCACGCAAGTGAGTAGAATGACCTTTGTTGCAGCATCGGCACATGTAATCAGTACTATCAGTTTAGGAATTATCCTGTCAAAGATTGGCTGGCATTTTTCTGAGCAGTATAAATGGTTCACCCCGTATATAGCTCCTGTTATACTCATTGTTATGGGAATACTGATTATTGGCATTGATTTCCATAGACTTCACTTCAGACACAACCCCGAAAAGGCAGCTCTTAAAACAAAAAGCGGAATGATCTTAGGTCTGGTGACGGTTATGTTCTTTTCGCCATGTCTGGAAATAGAGGGATATTTTCTAGTAGCCGGAGGGCAGGGATGGCGGATGATCGTAATATTGTCCGCCCTTTACGGAGTGATTACGGTGATATGCATGGTAATCTGGGTTCGCCTGATGTTCCGAGGGCTTTTAAGGATGAATTGGGAAAAGCTGGAATTCAATTCCGGGATAATCACAGGTATGATCCTTGTCGCAACCGGCATGATCATCCTGATTATATAAAAATTTTAATCATTAAACATGGAAAAAAATAATCACAACAAGGTTAAAAAAGCTGGAACGTTAACCTCCAAAATTGATCCTGATAAAAAAGAAAAGGCGACAAAAGGAGAGGTTTCACAAAAGGAATTAACCAAAAAAAAAACGGAGGAGTCGAATCATGAGCATACAGCATCAGAGAAGGATACAGGTGAGCACACCGAGGGAGCTGGGCACGAACACGGCGGTGTTTTTGGTAAAAATACCGAACTTATATTCGCCCTTCTTTGCGGCGCAGCTTTAGGTACGGGCTTTGGTTTATCATATATAAATACAATACCAACGTGGATTAGCCTGTCACTTTATATTGTCGCCTATTTTTTTGGAGGCTACTTTACGGCTAAGGAAGCAGTGCAAACAATCCTCAAAGGTGGCTTTGAAATTGATTTCCTGATGCTCATAGCCGCAATCGGAGCTGCAATTCTGGGCGCATGGGCGGAAGGTGCTTTATTGTTGTTCCTGTTTAGCCTGGGCCATGCTTTGGAACATTATGCGATGGGCAAAGCCCGTAAGTCGATTGCGGCACTTACCAGTCTTGCCCCTCCCACCGCCCTTGTAATCAGGGATGGCAAAGAAGAAGAAATTCATATTGAAAAATTAGTATTGGGTGATATTATTATCATAAAGCCTAATAGCAAAGTACCGGCGGATGGTGTGGTGATTAAAGGAGAAGGAAGCGTAAATCAAGCTCCTATTACAGGAGAAAGTGTACCCGTCGACAAGTCGCCTGTCCCCGATCCTGCGAAAGATTATACCAGCGAGAAAAGTATTAAGCCACAATACAGGGTTTTTGCAGGCACGATCAACGGGGCATCTGTATTAGAAGTTAAAGTAATTAAAGAAGCGAAGGATTCAACGATTTCAAGATTAGTGAAAATGGTCAATGAGGCGGAAAAGCAAAAATCTCCGACCCAATTGTTTACCGATAAATTTGAAAAATACTTTGTACCGGTCGTGCTGATCTTAGTAGCCTTACTGTGTTTTGCTTTCCTTGTTATTGATGAACCTTTTAGTAAAAGCTTTTACAGGGCGATGTCTGTACTGGTTGCAGCTAGTCCTTGTGCTCTGGCTATATCAACACCAAGTGCTGTTTTAAGTGGAGTAGCGCGTGCTGCCCGTGGAGGGGTACTGATCAAAGGAGGGCGGCCTTTGGAGGATCTGGGATCTTTAAATGCAATTGCATTTGACAAAACGGGTACTCTAACAGAAGGTAAACCTCAGCTTACTAATGCCATTCCTCTAAATCGGATTCCTGAAGAAGAGCTACTTGCCCTTGCGGTAGCCGTTGAAAAGTTAAGTGATCATCCGCTGGCTGAGGCTATAGTTAAGGGTGCAACGGAAAAATTAAAGAAGCAAAAAATTCCGGAAGCTCATAACGTAAAGGGGATTGTCGGCAGAGGTGTTCAGGCTGAAATTGGCGGAAAAAAGGTTTACATCGGGAATAAGGCTTTATTTAACAAGGGCGGTATTCCTCCAGAAATTTTAAAACAGGTCGAAGACCTTGAAAAGGGTGGCCATACCTCTATGCTGGTTAAGCATGACAAGGACTTTATTGGCATATTGTCTTTGATGGATGTTCCCCGTAAAGAAGCAAAGCATGTTCTTTCTGAGTTGACAGCCCTGGGTATTAAAAAGATGATCATGCTTACTGGTGATAACCAGCAGGTTGCCGAAGCCGTAGCCAAGCAGATTGGGATTACTGATGCCTGGGGAGACCTCATGCCCGAAGACAAGGTGAAGGCGGTACAAAAACTTGACAAATCTGAAAAGATGGTTGCTATGGTAGGTGATGGTGTTAATGATGCCCCGGCGATGGCCAAAAGTACGGTTGGTATTGCTATGGGCGCTGCAGGCTCAGATGTTGCCCTGGAAACCGCAGATATTGCGCTAATGGGTGACAGGCTTGAAAGCCTGCCTTTTGCAATCGGGTTGAGCAGAAAAGCTAAAGGCATTATCAAACAAAATCTGTGGATCAGTCTCGGCGTTGTTGGTGCTTTAATTCCCCTTACCATCTTGGGTATTGCTTCCATAGGACCGGCAGTTATTGCACATGAAGGGTCAACATTGATCGTTGTATTTAATGCTCTTCGACTACTGGCCTATAAAAATGATGCATGATAAATTGATTTAAATGAAACGATGCTACAGCTATTAGAATTTACGTCGGATAATATTATTGCCACAAAGGCAGATAATCAGTTGAAGGCAGGAGATTATGAAAAGCTCCATCCAATTGTTCATAATATATTAACTAATGGAAAAAAGGTGCGATGGTATCTCGAGGTAACAAGATTTGAGCAATGGTCTGATGACCAATTCTTACAATGTATTAGTCATGCGGATGATTTTGAAAAAATTTGTTGCGTGGGTGCAAGCCAGGAAGATAAACGAATTATTTCACTGC
>DASWTL010000178.1:0-4320 GCA_036402155.1 Sphingobacteriaceae bacterium
TTTCCATTCGTAAAGGGGTATCCAATCCGGCATGGTAAAAATCTGCGGAAATACTTTCCCGAACCAGTAAACGACTAACTTCCTGTGTTTCACGGCGGTTGCGAACATATACAATGCCACTACCCTTTACTTTTTTTATGATCGAGATAAGTTTCTTGATTTTATTTTCTTCATCAAAGGCTACATAACTCAGGTTTTTTCTCTCGAATGACCTGGTAAAAACTTTACCGTTCTTAAATCTTAACTTCTCCTGAATATCCGCAGAAACTTTATCAGTTGCTGTAGCTGTAAGCGCCAAAACAGGAACTTTTGGATGTATATCCCTGATATCTGCTACATGAAGGTACGGGGGCCTGAAATCATACCCCCATTGTGAAATGCAATGCGCTTCATCTATCGCGATAAGATTTACATTCATATGCCTGATGCGCTCACGTACCAAATCTGAAACCAGTCTTTCCGGAGAGAGATAAAGGAATTTAATATTTCCATAGATACAGTTATCAAGCAGAATGTCAATCTCTCTTTTCCCCATACCCGAAACAATAGCGATTGCTGAAATACCGCGTGATTTCAGGTTTTCAACCTGATCTTTCATCAAAGCAATTAATGGCGATACAACAATACAAATTCCCGGTTTCAGCATCGCCGGAACCTGGAAGCAAATTGATTTACCACCTCCGGTTGGCAAAAGCGCCAGCGTATCAACACCTTCCATCACAGAATTAATGATGTCTTCCTGAAGGGGTCTGAAAGCCGAAAATCCCCAATACTGTTTTAAAACGGTGTATATACTCATGCGACGTGCTCTCAAAACTATGAATTATTGCTAAATTGCGGCTTTTATATTGTCTACATGAAAAGGATTTTATTCGCAGCATTAACATCTATCATATTTAATCAGCTAAAAGCTCAGGAATCAAAAAAATGGGATATTGAAAAAATTTCCGGGCCATCAAAAAATATCAGTTTTACAACAACCGAAGGTACCTGGATGAATCTGGATGTAAGCCCGGATGGAAAAGATATTGTCTTTGATCTATTAGGAGATATTTACAAAATACCTGTTGGCGGAGGAAAGGCTACCCGCCTTGCCGGTGGTATGGCATATGAAGTTCAACCGCGATACAGCCCAAACGGCAAGCTCATTTCATTCACAAGTGATAAAGCCGGGGGCGATAACATCTGGGTTATGAATGCGGATGGTTCAAATAAAAGAGCCGTTACAAAAGAGACCTTCCGGCTCCTGAACAATGCTACATGGACCACTGACAATCAATATCTTATAGCCAGAAAACATTTTACAAGCAATCGTTCATTAGGCGCCGGAGAAATGTGGATGTATCATATTTCCGGAGGTGAAGGTGTGCAGTTAACCAAACGAAAAAATGACCAGCAGGATTCCGGGGAACCCGAAATTTCCCCGGATGGAAAATATGTTTATTTCAGTGAGGATGTAAGTCCCGGACCAACATTTCAGTATAATAAAGACCCGAACAAAGAAATATATAATATTCGAAGACTGAACCGTGAAACGGGCGACCTGGAAACAGTTGCTGGCGGACAGGGGGGCGCTGCAAGACCGGAAATTTCTCCGGATGGCAAGCAAATCGCATTCGTTAAGCGGGTTAGACTCAAATCTGTTCTTTTCATTCAGGATTTGGAAACCGGTGAAGAATGGCCGGTTTATGATGATCTGTCGCGTGATCAGCAGGAGGCCTGGGCCATATTCGGAGTTTATCCAAACTTTGCATGGACCCCTGATAGTAAAAACCTGATTTTTTATTCTAAGGGAAAGATCCGGAAGTTAGATGTCTCCTCCCTCCTAATAACAGAAATCCCATTCGAAGTAAATGTGCAGCAGACAATCGTAGAAGCTCTGCACTTTAATAACCAGGTGTTCCAGGAGGAATTTGATGTTAAAATGATCCGGCAAACGGCCACTTCACCGGATGGAAAAAAAATTGCTTTTAACGCAGCCGGATATATTTACCTTAAAGATCTGCCTAACGGCAAGCCGGAACGTGCTACAGAAGACACAGAGTTTGAATTTGAGCCCCAGTTTAGTCCTGATGGTAAATCCCTTATTTATGCCAGCTGGAGTGATGAAAACCGTGGAGCAATAAATAAACTGGATATAAAATCGGGCAAAGTGACCAAGCTTGTAACCGAAAAAGGATTTTATTACTCACCAAAATTTTCAAACAAAGGTGATAAAATTGTCTATAGAAAAGGTTCCGGGAATGATGTTCTGGGATATGCTTATGGAAAAAATCCGGGTATTTACATAATAGCGGCCAATGGTGGACAACCGCAGTTGATATCCAAAACCGGTATCCGGCCAAGTTTCAACAGTAATGACACCAGGATATTTTTTCAGAGTCAGGAAGCCGGGAAAAAGACTTTTAACAGCATAGATCTGAATGGCGGAACACCGCGAACACATTACAGTTCAACTTATGCTAATTATTTTGTACCCAGTCCGGATGGAAAATGGCTTGCCTTTACAGAGTTATTCAATGCTTATATAACCCCGTTAATAACAGCCGCAACTGTTCAGGAGCTTTCATCAACTAATAAGTCGTTACCGTTAACCCGTGTCAGTCGTGATGCAGGGAATTATTTACATTGGAGTAAGGATGCACAAAAGCTGCATTGGACATTGGGTTCGCAATATTTTTCCCGCGATATTAAAAACTCATTTAACTTTCTGACCGGTGCTCCGGCTAAGCTTCCAGCTGCTGATAGTGTCGGAATTGAAATCGGTCTGAGATTAAAGAGTGATGTACCATCAGATAAAATTGCTTTTACAGGAGCCCGGATAATTACCATGAAGGGCGATGAAGTAATTGAAAATGGAACCATCCTTATAGAAAAAAATAAAATAGTTGCTGTCGGACCATCTTCATCTGTCACAATTCCTTCAGATGCTAAAACGATTATAGCTGAAGGGAAAACGATTATGCCCGGTATTATTGATGTACACGCCCACCTCCGCACCAGCCCTGATGGGATTTCTCCGCAACAGGACTGGGGTTACTTTGCAAACCTCGCTTACGGAGTAACTACATCTCATGATCCATCCAGCAATACCGAAATGGTATTCAGTCAGTCAGAAATACTTAGATCAGGCCGTATGGTAGGACCTCGTGTCTATTCAACCGGAACAATTTTATATGGAGCTGATGGTGATTTTAAAGCTACGATTGAGGGGATCGATGATGCAAGGTCCCATTTACGAAGAATGAAGGCCGTTGGCGCATTTTCTGTAAAATCTTATAACCAACCAAGGCGTGATCAGAGACAACAAGTAATACAGGCTGCAAGGGAGCTTAATATGATTGTAGTTCCTGAAGGCGGATCGACATTTTTCACCAACATGAATATGATTATGGATGGTCATACCGGCATTGAGCATAATGTACCGGTGGTGCCCATTTATAAGGATGTTAAGTCGCTGTGGAATATGAGCAAGACAGCCTATACACCTACACTTATTGTCAGTTACGGAGCACAATCCGGCGAAAATTTCTGGTACGACAGGACCAACGTTTGGGAGAATGAACGATTATTGACATTTACACCACGTTATATTATAGACGCACGTTCCAGGAGACGGACTACATCCGAATTTGGTGATTATGGACACATTGAAATTTCAAAGGCCACCAAACAGCTTGCTGACGGCGGAACAAACGTAAATCTGGGATCTCATGGTCAAATTCAAGGGATTGGAGCACACTGGGAATTATGGATGCTGGCACAGGGAGGAATGACGCCGCTTGAAGCCATACGAAGCGCCACCCTAAATGGTGCAGCATATCTGGGTATGGATAAAGAATTGGGATCATTGCAAACCGGTAAGCTGGCAGATCTGATCGTTCTGGATGCAAATCCGCTGGAAGATATACGTAATTCCGAACGGATTAAATATGTAATGATAAATGGTCGTTTGTATGATGCTAATACAATGAATGAGGTTGGAAATAACGAAAGGTTAAGAAGCAAATTCTGGTGGCAAAGCGGTCGGGGGGAAAGTTTTGGTTTCGGGTCATTGAATACCGAAACCCATATTTATACCACTCCGGAATGCGATTAGTAAAACATAATCCTCCGACATCCGTGTAGATACTGGCAAGACATCCTATCTCTTAAAGGTTAGAAGCACATTGGCCTCTCCGTACAGATAAAGTTTATCTGCCTTAATCTCATATCGCTTGATTTTTGTCAAATTAGTTAGCATCTGATTTTCAATATCCATCACGCCCTCACAATACATTTTTGTTGAAATTATTTCCAGGAAGCGAATGCGATTATCAG
>DASWTL010000179.1:0-6633 GCA_036402155.1 Sphingobacteriaceae bacterium
AGTTATATCCTCAGAAGATAATTTATACAATTAAAAAGGTTACAAGTTAATGTACAGGTTGTTTCTGTAAAACTTTTCTTAGCTCATCCTCATTGGTTAAATCTAAGCGAAGAGGTGTTATAGAAACATAACCATGTTCCATGGCCCACCGGTCTGTTCCTTCTTCTGCAGGCTCCAGAGGTGAAACTGTAAACCAGTAATGTTTCCTTCCCATAGGATCGGTTCCTGGCACAATCTTACCATCATACAACCGGACAGATTGCCTTGTCCATCGCAACCCAGTGGGGTTTGGAGGAAGATTTACATTAAATAATCCCAAATCAGTATTTTCCAGCAATGCTGACAGTGTTTTTTCAACAAAAGGCTCAAGCGTTTTAAAATCCGGTTCAGTTTTTCCTACAGGGGTGCTAAAGGCAATACCCTTTATTCCAAATAATACTGCTTGTTTAGCAGCGGCTAAAGTCCCTGAATGCCACATAGAATTACCCAGATTAGGCCCCATATTTATTCCGGAGAGCACTACATCGGTGTTTGTCCATAAATGAGTTCCCAGGGCTACACAATCAGCAGGTGTTCCATTAACCCGGTAAGCTTCAATGCCTTCAAACTCAATCGGTGATTTTTTATAGGTTAACGGTCTTGAATGGGTAACCGCATGTCCCATAGATGATTGTTCAACATCAGGTGCTACTACTCTAACCTCTCCAAACCTTGATGCAATCTTTGCTAAAGCAGAAATTCCGGGGCTATAAATCCCATCGTCATTGGTAACTATAATTCGCATCGTAAATAAAGTTATATATAATGCCAACCAAAAAAAAAGTTGGATGTTTTGGATAAAATGTATTTAACCCCTGATGGATGAAACAAGTTAAATTATTACACAACCCCACTGCTGGCGACGAAGAGCACTCAAAAGAAGAGCTTATTTCATTGATCCAATCGAAGGGATACGAATGCAACTATTCCTCTACCAAAGAAAAAGGCTGGGATGAATTGAAAGATGGAACGGATTTCATCATTATTGCCGGTGGTGACGGCACAGTTCGCAAAATGGTAAAAAAGCTGGTATACCGCAAATTGATAGACAAACAATACCCCATTGCATTATTACCTATGGGCACCGCGAATAATATTGCTGCCACACTGGGATTTATCGATCAACCTGAAAATATTATTAAATCATGGAATAATAACAACCTGAAAAGAATTGATATTGGAAAGGTTTCGGGTATTGATGAAACATTCTTTCTGGAAGGCTTTGGCTTTGGCGTCTTTCCCCGTTTGATGAAGGAAATGAAAGAAAGGGATATAGAAGCTACGACCCCTGAAAAGGAGCTGGAAACAGCCCTGAAAATTTTAACTGAAATAATTGATTCTTATAAAGCAAAATCGTGCACGCTGGAAATTGATGGAATTAATCATTCCGGCAACTTTTTAATGGTAGAGATTTTAAATATTCGTTCCATAGGCCCGAACCTGGCTCTTGCTCCTATGGCAGATCCTGGAGATGGATTATTTGAAATAGTATTAATCAAGGAAGAGCAGAAAGAAGAATTCAAGCAATACATCATAAATAAATTAAACGGAATTGAAGAAAGCTTCATATTTAGCGTTATCAACGCAAGAAACATCACTATAAACTGGGATGGAAAATTCGCCCATGCAGATGACGAATTGCTTTGTATAGAAAAAGAAGAGATAAAAATAGAGTTGCTGGAAGGGGTACTGAAGTTTTTTGCAGAGCCCTAACCTTTACACTACCAAGATCTTTAAGTAAAATTTGATTTCCGGAAGCGAAAAGGAAATCATATCGATAACTTTTGCGTGATCTGTATTAGAAGTCCTGGATGAGATAGAATTATTTATATTTGAAATAAATTCTATAGAAATGATCTCCTTTAAGCCTTTGAAAAACCAGATGATAGCTATCGCTACTGTCGCTTTTTTTGTTACGATTTTAAGTGTAAACTTTACTTCCAGTGCACAAAAAATTAATGCAGGAAATACAGCAGCCCAGAATTCGGTGGCATATGGAAAATATAGCTGTACTGCATCAAAGTACGTAAATGGCTCTTATGAGTTCATTCCAAGAGGTTCTTTTACAATAAACAAGAATGGAAAATATGTTTACTATGGGTTTGAAAAACCAAGTTCAGGAACCTTCGTTGTAGACAAGCAGGGAAACTTACTATTCAAAGGTGGATATTTTGATGGTGGTAAAGCAGAAAAAACAGACCGTCCTAATAAGTTCTTTCTGGTGTTCCCAACTATTCCGGATAATCGCTGGACCTGCTCCCTGATAAATTAGTATCCGAAGGGTTTAGTGGTTATTAAAGTCCCGATAAAGTTTCTCAGCAAGAGTTAATGTCAATAAATCATTTTAGAAACATCAAAGATTTATGAATGATTATCTTCATTGATCTGATCACATAATTCTATTAGCGCTCCGAATTAATGAGATTTATGTCTTTTGCTTTAAGCGGCATTTTCTTTTTTACCATATATATGGTTAAGGGCCAGAATTGCCCTCAAAATATTGGATTTGAGAAAGGGAATTTCGATAATTGGACATGCGAAAGTGGTTTTATTTCCACTTCCGGAGAGATTTCATTAGACCTTTCAGATCCAATCCCCGGAAGGCATGAGATTATCGCAGCATCATCATTTCTCATGAAAGACGACTATGGAGATTTTCCAATTAATTCTCCCAATGGAAGTGGTCACTCAATAAGGATTGGGAATACCGAAACAGGAACTATGGCGGACCGGGTTAGCTACACTTTTATTGTTCCGGATAATCAATTGAATTACAGCATTATATATAATTATGCTGTAGTATTCTTTAACCCACCTAATGGACATGCTGATTTCGAGCAACCCAAGTTCACTGCTCGGGCATTCGATGTTACAAGTAATAAATATATAGATTGCGGTTCTTTTGACTTTGTTTCGTCCTCAGGTTTGCCAGGATTTCAGCAATCAGCAATAAACAAAAATGTCTATTATAAACCATGGGCTCCTATTACATTGAATCTGGTTGGTTTTGCCGGAAAAACTATTCGCCTTGAGCTGACCGTAAACGGATGCACGAAAAACAGAGGAAGCCATTTTGGATACGCCTACATTGATGTAAACGAAAACTGCGAATCACCTATATCCGGAAACGTGCTATGTGACCCGTTGTCTCCCCTTACATTAACAGCGCCAGCCGGATTTAAAGAATATTACTGGTACAATACTACCGATCTGTCAAAAGTGCTTGGAACCGGTAATACCTTAACGATCAGTCCCGCCCCTCCTGTAAATTCAAAATATGCAGTAAAAATCCTTCCGTTTCCTGGACTAGGTTGTCCAAATGTTTTGTATACCACGATCATACAGGGAAATTCTTTAGAGAATTTCAATATAACCGAATCATTACAAGAATGTTATCCAACACCAGTTGACCTCACAAAAGCTATAGCAGGTAACCCACCCGGTCTTAAATACAGTTATTTTACAGATGCAGCCGCAACAACACATGTTCGCTTACCCACTGCTGTTATCGAACAAGGCACATATTACATTAAAGCCACAAATTCAACAGGTTGTTTTTTAATTAAACCCGTTCGGATAATAATAAATTCAGTGAATCTAACCATAACAGATCCACCTCCTGCATGTTCACCAGGCAGTATCGATCTTACTAACGATTTAATTGTCGCAGGTAGTGATACAGCCTTAACTTATAGCTTCTGGCTGGATCCAAAAGCAATAGTTCCTTTATTAAATCCTGAGGATGTGCAGGTAACGGGAACCTATTATATAAAAGGAACCAATACCTTAGGATGCTTTTTAATTAGACCAGTTAATGCGCTAATTGCTGAGTTAATTACAAATGATCAGACTTTATGTAATTCTGTAAACCTAACTGCTGCAGCTGTTACAAATGGCAGCAGCCCTGGCTTTAAATTTACCTACTGGAAAGACAGTCTTGCAACTATCAGCCTGCCCAATCCCGATTCTGTAAGGTTAAGCGGAACATATTACATTAAAGGATCGAATTCCGGATGTTCTAAAGTTATGCCTGTTCAGATTTTGGTATATTCAATGCCGGCCATCAATTTAAGAATGTCTACTGAAGCTACTTACCCCAAAACTGTAGATTTAACTTCTGCAGGTACTTTTTCCGGAGAGTTAACCTATTCATACTGGACTGATCCATCCACTTCCGTGAGTGTGGCAAATCCGCGTGAAGTTGGATCCAGTGGAATTTATTATATTAAAATAACTAATCACTATGGATGTACATCCGTTTTTCCGGTAACAGTTATTATACATGAACCACCTGAGGTGAAGGTGATTACAACCAATACATTTACACCAAATAAAGATGGCATAAATGATTATTTTACGATCAATATGGTGGGTGAAGTACGTGTATCTTATTTAAAAATATTTAACCGCTGGGGACAATTAATTTTTAGTACCAGCCAGATCAGTAACTTCTGGGATGGCACTTTTGATGGAAAAGATCAACCAATGGGTTCTTATTACTGGATGCTTGAAGGAATGGATGAATACAGGAACCAAAAAATAACACAGGCAGGTTCCATTACCCTGATCAGATAGCATATAACTAATCTGGCTTGATTTGCTGTTTGAAAAAGTCTGTAATTGCCTTTCCGGCAGCATCAGGAAGCTCATGGCCTCCCGGATGAATGTATAAAGTAACCGGGTTTCCAGACCTGGATTTATAAACTGTTGTATAATCACCAGTTCTCTCTCCTTCCCCGGAACATTCATTTACTCTAAGGATGGCGTTATATGTAAGCTTTTGCAGAACAGGTTTTACGAGTGGGTCTTTCTCTCCCATTAGATGCAAAGCAGGTTTTGGTTTAAGCCGAGGGATCAATTTTAATGCTGCTGCACCGCTTGGGGCAACAGCGGCAAATACATCGCCTCTTTCCGCCCATAGCAAATAAGTAAATAATCCGCCATTGGAATGTCCTGTCACATAAATTCGTTTTTCATCGATTTTATAATCCTTTTTAAATGATCTTAACATATTGTCAAAAAATTTAAGGTCCCGATCGTCCATTTTCCCGGAATCACTCTGCCAGCCAGACCTCCTGCCCTCTTTGTCGGTTAAAGTACCGGGGGTATTTAATCCCTGAGGACATACGAAAATGGCTTCCGGCCAAAAATTTGATATTCTGAACCGTCTAAAAGTGTTTTGCATAGTACCACCATGACCGTGGTAAGCAAATATCAGGGGAACAGGCTTTGCCCTGGCATTCTCAGGGATATACACCAGGGCTTCACGTATAGTATCTCCCACGGTCCACTGCATTTTCACAGGTTTAATTGCCAGGTCCTGACCTTTTAACTCAAAAGCATATAAAAGAGCAGCATAAAACAGAAGTGTGTAAAGGTATTTCATACCAGGACGGGTTAACGAAGTGAATTCTAAAACAGGTTTATCTTTAGTACTCAGACGTAGATTCATTACCGGGGTTTAACTGTAGACTAACAACATGAAGCTGATTGATTTACACCATTTCGAATTATACAAAATACTAAAAACTAACATCTTACATCACTATTAATAATTAAATTTAAAAACAGAATCAACTTAAACCTCCCTGAGTTGTTGAAAAAATAGCTTTGGCCGACCCGGAAATAAGCTACTCCATCAGTTTGGAAACTTTCAATTTACCGGAACGAGCTATTGATAAAGAATGATTACAAATATCATTTTTTATTTTCCTAAGCTACAGATGATAATAACTTTTGATGGAAATATTAATTATTGCGTTTCTGATCCTGCTAAATGGAATTTTCTCTATGAGTGAGATTGCGCTGATATCTTCAAGAAAATTCAAATTAGAGGGTGAAGCAAAAAGAGGAAATACCAGTGCACAAAAAGCGTTGAGACTTGCTGCTAACCCCAATACCTTTTTATCAACAGTACAGATCGGCATTACACTTATCGGAATTCTTACCGGAATATTTAGTGGCGATAAAATTACAGATGATTTTCAAGAACTTGTAGCTATGGTTCCGCCCTTAAAACCGTATGCTCATACAATTGCAGTGGGCATCGTTGTCATCATTATCACATACTTTTCTATCTTGTTTGGTGAACTTCTGCCGAAAAGGATTGGATTAGCCTTTCCTGAAAAAATAGCAGCTCTTGTTGCTGCTCCGATGGAATTGATCTCTCAAATAACCAAACCTTTTGTATGGCTATTAGCAAAAACCAATGACCTCATACTGAGCCTCCTTGGCATTAAAAGTGATAGAAACGGAGTTATTTCGGAGGAAGAGATCACTTTCATTATAAAGGAAAGCGCACTGCATGGTGAGATTAAGGAAATTGAGCAGGATATTGTTAAACGGGTATTTGAGCTGGGGGATAGAAAGGTCTCAGAACTAATGACTCATCGTCGTGACTTAGTATGGTTAAATATAAGGGATGATCTTGTGACCGTTAAAAATAAAACTGGCGGCGAAGTGCACTCTGTATATCCTGTAGCGGGAAAAGACCCGGAAAAGCTTCTTGGGGTAATTTATATAAAAGAACTATTTCCACAAGACTTTAACACCATCACATTTAGCCTGCGGAAATTTTTAAGAAAACCCCTGTTT
>DASWTL010000180.1:0-6615 GCA_036402155.1 Sphingobacteriaceae bacterium
AGCGCTTTTATTGGCCGAACAACCATGAACGGATACCGTGATCTTATATTTTATATTAAATCATCTGACCAAAAGAAGGTTGCTGATATACTCACCGGATTGCAGAAGAAACATTCCCGGATTAAAGAGTTCGTTTTTGAAGAAGATCCGGAATGGGAAGCCGTTTCTGATTTCTACAAAGCTTTGAAATAGCATCAGCTATCAAAACGATCCAACTGTTTAATCAGAGTTGCAAAATCTTTAGGATATGGAGCGTCTACAGTTAAGGTATCGGTATCATTGATCTTAAAGGTCACCTCTTTTGCGTGTAAAGCAAACCGTTTCATAATGGGTTGCTCTTCCTCCCCTTTGCTTAAACGATATTTTCTTTTTATTTCGGATAAAAAGACCGGATTTCCACCATACATTTCATCACCGGTTATAGAAGCTCGCTGTGAAGCAAGATGAATTCGTATCTGATGCATACGCCCGGTTACCGGCAGGCACTCTACCAATGTATAATGTTTATAGTATTTCAGGGAATTAAAATGTGTTTCTGCTGGTTTCCCATCAGACTTACTTATGGCAACATTTTTATTACCCAGGTTAAGGATAGGAAGATCAACAACAAGATTCTCAAAAACGTGGGTGCCATTAATAATGGCATGATAAACTTTCTTTACTTTCCGCCGTTCAAACTGCATGGAAACAAGCCTGTACGCTTCAGGATTTTTAGCTATAATTAACGCACCTGACGTCTCTTTATCCAGGCGGTGGCATATCTGTGCATCCGGACTGTATTGTTTCGCCATGCGCAGCATATTCATCTCTACACCCTCTCTTTCGTCAAGTGTGCTGATGAAAGGTGGCTTATTTACTACAATAAGATCATTGTTTTCGAAAAGGATAATATCCTTGAGCTGGGGAAACTTCACATTACAAAAATACGAAAAGCGGGGTGTTATGAAAACTTTCCTGAGAAGATAGTTAACTAAGCTCGAACTTATATCCTACTCCCTTAACCGTTGACACATAGTTCTCACCAAGTTTTTCCCGTAGTTTACGGATATGGACATCAATAGTGCGATTTGTAACTATTACTGAATCTTCCCAAATACTCTTTAATATAACTTCACGTGTGTAAACCCTGCCTGGTTTGGAAGCTAATAGAAATAATAATTCAAACTCTTTTTTAGCTAATACGATCTTTTCACCCCGACGAAAAACTAAAAATGCATCGCGGTCGATTACAAGATCACCTACCTCTAACTTGTTGGTAGCAACTTCATCAGGCTTGCTATTTCTCTTCAGTATGGCATTAATACGGCTTATTAAGGCCCTTGGCTTAATTGGTTTTGCAATATAATCGTCAGCTCCAACGTTAAAACCGGCAATTTCAGAATATTCTTCACTTCTGGCAGTTAAAAACACCATAAATGTATTCTTGAATTCGGGCATACCTCTTAAAATTCTGCAGGCCTCTATACCATCCATTCCGGGCATCATGATATCAAGTATGATCAGGTCTGGTAAAACCTTCCTTGCCTTAGTGACGGCCTCCTGTCCGCTAACAGCAGTAAATACCTGATAATTTTCCTTCTTAAGATTATACTCGATAAGCTCTAAGATATCCGGTTCATCATCAACTATTAAAATTTTATGTTGCTTAGCAGTGCTCATACATTAATTTTAGGCGAAATTAAATGCTTAAGTGCATTATATTGTTAAATCAGTATTACCAAATTGTAAACAAATACATTTAACCTTAACGGATATTAGCTTTTAAAAATTCAGCCAATTCTGTTCCACGAAGGTTCTTAGCAACAATTTTTCCAGAAGGATCTATAATAAAAGAGGCAGGTATACCTTCAACTTTGTATTGTGTGCTCACTTTTCCATCCCATCTTTTTAATTCGGATACATGTGTCCAGGTTAAATTATCATCTTTAATCGCTTTAAGCCAGTCAGATTTATCATCATCTAATGAAACCCCCAATACAGTAAATCCACGGTCTTTAAATGAATTAAATTGTTCTACAATATTGGGGTTTTCTTCACGACATGGCCCGCACCATGATGCCCAGAAATCAAGCAAAACATACTTTCCTTTAAAATCAGAAAGCTTAACTGCTTTCCCTTCCGGTGTAGGAAGGCTAAAGTCAGGCGCCGGCTGGCCTACCGAAACAGGCTTTACTGCCATCATACGGCTTACAAACGATTGTACTGCTTGATTCTTAGGGTATTTATCTTTTATATTATCCGCGTACTTAATTAAAGCCTGCTCGTAACGGGTAGCGTCAATAGTTCCTACAGCATAAAACCCTGCCAGGTTATCTTTGTTATCTTCAGCAAATTTCAGAGCTTCCTTTGAATATGCATCAATATTAGCCTGCATCCTTGGCAATAGCGACTCGTATATGGAATCTTTAGCTTCCGGATTTGCTTCTACTTTTGTGGTGTACTCTTCCTGAAGTTCTTTATATACTTTACCATACTTATTACTCAATTGATTGAATGAGCGTATTTGTTCAGATTCCTTTGAACCTTCTATTTTATAAGTTCCGGTAGAGTCAGCGTGATCTGCTTCAACCTGAATCTCATCACCATTTTTGGCTACAATCAAATAATTCTTATCTCCAGCTACCAGAGTATAAAAATTAGGTTCCTCAGATACTCTGCGAAATTTAAACTCAGAATCTTCATTTAAAAATGCTGAATCAATTAACTTATCAGTTTCATAAAGAAGCACTTTCTTTATATCACCTGCATTTGTAATCTTACCTGAAATACTGAATTCATCTTTATTTTTACAAGATGCCAGCACCAGAAGCGCTGCACTGATTAGGATTAATTTTTTCACTGGTTTTGTTCTAATTTTTTAACAATTAACTTATTTGCTGTTTTAGGATCTGCAGTGCCTTTTGATCTTTTCATGAATTCGCCCATGAACAAACCTAGAACGCCCTTTTTACCTTTTTTATATTCAATAACTTTATCAGGGAACAGATTTAATACCTCTTCGACCAGATTATCAAGCTCATGTGTATTAACAGAGATCAACAAATTCATTTCAGTAACAATATGCAGGGCTTTACGTTCAGAGTCTTTTAACATAACCGGAAATACCTGTTGTACCGCTACTGTAAAGCTTAACTTTCCTTCAGACACCAGATTAATTAATTCTGCAAGTGCAGCCGGATTAATTCCCAAATTCTGTATTTGCATACCCGTTTCATTTAGGTATGACCGGACAGGGCCGGATATCCAGTTTGCTGCAGCCTTGTAATCAGTAGTTGTTTTAATTATCTCATTAAAGTAATCAGCGATCTCTTTTTCAGCGGAAAGAAGGCCTGCATCATATTCCGACAATCCTAACTCGCTAATGTATCGTTTTTCAATTTGCTGGGGCAATTCAGGTAATGAGGCCTGAACTTCCTGAATGTATTTCTCTGTTAAAATAACAGGTTGTAAATCGGGTTCCGGAAAATATCGGTAGTCATTTGCAAGCTCTTTGCTTCTGAGTGGTGATGTTACCCCTGTTACGGCATCAAAATTTAAAGTTTGCTGATCAATATACTCTCCCGCATCCAGAAGCTTTGCCTGCCTTTTAAATTCATATGTAATTGCACGTTGCAGATTCCGCAATGAATTCACATTCTTTACCTCGCATCGATTACCGTAGGTGGTCTCTCCTTTTAAGCGTAGGGAAATATTAGCATCACAACGCAGACTTCCTTCCTCCATATTCCCATCTGAAATGCCCAGAAAACGCACCAGCTTTCTTATTTCCGACACATACGCTGCGGCTTCTTCTGCTGACCGTAAATCGGGTTCAGAAACCAGTTCAAGTAATGGTACACCTGCACGGTTAAGATCGATTAACGAATCAGAAACATCCTGATCATGCATACTTTTTCCTGCATCTTCCTCCATGTGAATCCGGTTAACACGAATTTGCCTGGTACCTGAGCCTTTCGTTTTTATCTCAACAAATCCTTCCTTGCAAATGGGCAATGCATCCTGGGTAATTTGATAACCCTTAGGCAGATCGGCATAGAAATAATTCTTCCGGTCAAAACGATTTTCAAGATTGATCGAGCAATTGGTAGCAAGGCCTAATTTAACTGCATATTCAATAACCTTTGAATTCAGATAAGGTAAAGAGCCGGGAAGTCCTAAAGAAACAATACTGATATGGCTGTTAGGTTCTCCACCAAAAGCGGCAGAGTCTGACGAAAATATTTTTGTATTGGTAGCTAACTGAATATGAACTTCCAGACCTATTACTAACTCATACTTATTTAAACTGTCTGGAATAGTCGTCATTCTTATCAAATAATCTGTCCAAAGATACCTTTTTAAGCTAAAAAATCCACCAATTTATAATGGCATAACGTTTGCCTTATTGATAAAAAAATATATACACTAATGAAAAATTTAATTATAGCCCTTTTCTTAGGATTTGCTTTTTCAGGCACCCCATCACAGGCTCAGATAAATATTAACGTTAATCTTGGCAGTCAGCCTCAATGGGGCCCCAGTGGATATGATTACGTAGAATATTATTATTTACCCGATATTGAAACGTACTATTATGTCCCTAAAAAACAATTTGTTTATTTAAATGATGGCCGGTGGGTATTTTCCTCCAGATTGCCGTCAAGATATAGCGGGTACAACTTGTATAATGGCTATAAAGTGGTTATGAATACCCCACGACCTTATTTATCCTTTACCAATCATAAAATTAAATATGGGAAATATAAAGGTTTAAAGGGCCAGCAAAAAACATTGAAAAGCATGCCTCCCGGCCAGACTAAAAAATCTTCTTCAAACTATTCCAGAGATAGCAGAGAAATAAAATATAGTAATGGCAACTCTGGCGGAGGTAATAAATCCCAGGGCAACGGACATGGCAATGGCAACAAAGGCAAAGGAAAGGGTAAACATTAGGTTAATCAAATCCTTATAAAAAAGTCCCGGCAATTATTAACTCCCGGGACTTTTTATTATTTTTCAATGAAGCTCCTTGCTTTATCTAATGCACGCTGAATTCCTGAACTATCCTTACCTCCAGCAGTAGCGAAGAATGGTTGTCCTCCTCCTCCACCCTGGATCTCCTTAGCTATTTCACGGATAATAACACCGGCATTTAATCCCTTATCTTTTATAAGGTTTTCTGAAATCATAATCGTTATAGAAGGTTTTCCTTCAATGTCGGCAGCTAATACCAGGTAAAGATCATTGATGATATCTTTAACTGCATAAGCCAGCGTTTTAACAGCTTCTGCATTAGGTAATGATACTTTTTGAGCTATAAAATTAACTCCGTTAATTAATTGTGCAGTTTTAACCAGTTCGTGCTTTAGTCCTGAAGCCTTTTCCAGAATTCCTTTTTCAACCTCCTTTTTAAGCCGGTTATTTTCTTCAAGCAAATTCCATAGAGATTTTACAACGTCTTTAGGATTCTTCAGTAACTCCTTGATTTCAGTTACCAGTTGGGCCTGATTCGAAATATATTCCTCAGCCTTTCCGGCGGTAATCGCTTCGATACGACGAACACCTGCAGCTACAGCGCTCTCAGAAATAATTTTAAAAAAGCCGATCTGACCGGTGGCTTGTACATGAGTTCCACCACAAAGCTCTTTGGAATATTTATCATCAAAAGTAATTACACGAACATGGTCGCCATATTTCTCGCCAAAAAGTGCTGTTACTCCAGAATTAATGGCTTCCTGGTAAGGAACATCACGTTCTTCCTTTAGAAAAATATTCTCTCTCACTTTACTATTTACAATGGCTTCTACTTTAAGCAACTCCTCATCTGTAACTTTTGAAAAATGCGAGAAGTCAAAACGCAGGTATTCTGAATTTACCAGCGAGCCTTTTTGATTCACATGCTGTCCAAGTACCTGCTTCAATGCAGCATGAAGCAGATGCGTTGCGGAATGATTATTCTCGGTTAAACGGCGCCGACTCTCATCAACAACCGCATAAAATTCACCATCTGCATCTTCCGGTAAAAGCTCTGCATAATGAACAATTAAACCATTTTCTTTTTTTGTATCAGAGATCTCAACGCTAAACATACGACTGTGATCTTCCAACCGCCCTGCATCACCAACCTGGCCTCCGGATTCAGCATAGAAAGGTGTTCTGTCAAGTACAATCTGAAATTGTTCCTTACCTTTTGCGTTGATCTTCCTGTATTTTAAAATACGGGTTTCAGTTTCAAGGGAGTCATATCCCACAAATTCTACCTGTTCACCTTCTCTTAAAACAACCCAGTCACCGGTATCAATCGCTGTAGCAGCCCGTGAACGGGATTTTTGTTCTTCAAGCGCATTTTGAAATCCTACCATATCCACTTCAAGTCCATTCTCCCGGGCCATCAGTTCGGTAAGGTCGATTGGGAAACCGAACGTATCATAAAGTTCAAATGCAAAGTTTCCATCAATCTGGCTTTTGTCAGATATATACTTTTCAAATCGTTGAACTCCGGTCGCTAATGTTCTTAAAAATGATAACTCTTCCTCCAAAATGACTTTTTGCACAAAGTCCTGCTGCGATTTCAACTCCGGAAAAACACCATCAAACTGGTCTGCCAGAACCGGAACCAGTTTATTTAAAAAAGGC
>DASWTL010000181.1:0-36376 GCA_036402155.1 Sphingobacteriaceae bacterium
GGAAAACTGGCAACTGCGTTTTTTACAGGTATTTCGCCCCGGACAGCCGGTTTTAATACCGTTGATATGGCTGACCTGAGTTTCCCAACTATCCTGATCATTATTTTATTGATGTGGATCGGGGCATCACCAGGTTCAACAGGGGGTGGAATTAAGACCACAACTTTTGTAGTAGCTATCTTTAATATTTTCAGTATCGGAAGGGGGAAAGACAGGATAGAGATTTTTAAGCGTGAACTTTCTGAAGATACAGTACGTCGGGCTTTTGCAATCATTGCCATATCCTTGTTGTCACTAGCCATTGCTACTTTTTTATTATCTATTACAGATCAGGATAAAGGGTTGTTAGCTCTTGCATTCGAATCGGTTTCAGCTTTCAGTACAGTAGGTTTAAGTATGGGAATAACGCCTCTTATAAGTGATGGAGGTAAGATGGTGCTCATTGCCACTATGTTTATCGGAAGAGTTGGTACAATAACGCTGATTATCGCATTGATGAAAAAAACGTATGTGAAGAATTATCATTATCCAAAAGAAGAAATGACATTTTAATTGAAATATGAAATTTATCGTTGTAGGATTAGGAAATTTCGGCTTAGCTCTGGCATCCCGTTTAACGGAAATGGGTCACGAGGTTATAGGTGTAGATAACAGGATGGCAAGGGTTGAGCAGCTAAAAGAGGTGATAACTCATACGGTTTGTTTAAACTCTACGGATAAGGACGCCGTAAGTTCCCTGCCTCTTCGTGATGCAGATGCGGTGATTGTTGCAATTGGTGAGGATGAAGCCGCTTCACTTTTAACAACAGCGTTACTTAAACAATTTCCAATAAAAAGAATCATCGGAAGGGTGGTTTCTGATCTTCAAAAAACTGTTCTGGAAGCAATGAAAATTGATGAATATATTCTTCCTGAGGAAGAATCGGCTGACCGGCTGGCTATGCGGCTTGATACCGTGGGGGTTATTGATTCATTTAAGATATCTGAAAAATATAGTATTGTTGAAGCCCTGGTACCTGAAAAATTTATAGGAATTACGCTAGAAGAAGCAGATTTCAATAATCGGTTTAAGGTAATTGTGTTAACTACAATTAAAAGCTACCAGCGGAAAGATGGAACCATTGTTAAAAACTACAAGGAAGCAACAGGAATTGCTACCTCAGCAACTGTACTCGCAGAGAATGATACCATTGTTCTGTTTGGTGAACTGATGGATATACAAAGGCTGTTACGGGATTAGGTTTTAGCTTATTAATATTCGCTACAAGAATTAGGATTCATTGCAAAAAAAAGACGAATGAACATTCTGCTATTCCATATTTGGATTGTTACCAATTTGGTAATATATTTGTATATAATCTGTCAATGAGAATAATTTCGAAAAAAGCGCTGGTTCAATACTATCAGGCTAATGCTTCTGCAAAAAATAGTTTGGAAGCATGGTTTCAGGAGACAGAAGATAGTAATTGGGAAAAGCCAGGGGATGTTATCAGGAATTATCCATCCGCAGATGTTATTACTGGCAAAAGATTTGTATTTAATATTAAAGGAAATCATTACCGGTTAATCGCAGATATAGAGTTCAAATTCCAACTTGTGTTTATAGTATGGGTAGGTACTCATGCAGAGTATGATAAGATAAATGTAAAGGAAATCAGGTATGTTAAGAATAATTAAGACAGAGCAGGAGTATGAGGCAGCATTGGAAAGAGCTTACGATCTGATGCAGCTTGAAATTAAAGCTGACTCGGCTAAAGCTGATGAGCTGGAATTGCTCACTTTGTTAATTGAACATTATGAAAAGGAGCATTATGCAATATCTCCTCCATCTCCTGTTGAAGCAATAAAATTTCGATTGGAACAGTTAGGTAAACCTGAAAGTGAACTCTCAAGAATTTTAGGCGCACGAAGCAGACAATCTGAAATTTTGAGTGGAAAGCGCAAGTTGAGCCTAAGCATGATACGCAAATTGCATGAGGTTTTAGGAATACCTGCTGTAGTTTTGATAGGGGAATATTGAATCTGCAAATGAAATAGTTCCCACTATTCAGCATTCTGAGATACTTCCAGATGTTTTAATATTGCCCTCAACTCTCCATATGAATAGTTATCACCCATGGCATATTTTAAATCATTTAAAGGAAGTGAGGTGATTTTATTCTTTAACAGGTGTGCCGTTACTTGCTCCAATTTATCCTTTGAAACCAGGCTGTAAATATCGATCTCTCCTGTGCCGAGGTAATGAGTCAGGTGTCCTTCGATAGTTGATACGGTAAAATTTCTGGCCGCCGCTATTTCGGGAATGGTCTTGCCTTCACGGTACATATCCATAGATACTGCCTTGGTATCGATTTTGATCTTTTTCTCTTTAAGAGGAATAGTTATTGGATTCTTCTGAACATCATGCTGCCTGCAGTAGTTCGAAATAATTCCAACAAGCACATCGCCATACGCTTTTACTTTTAGCTTGCCGATACCTTTCACAACTTCAAGTTCATCATGACTGGTTGGGAGAATCTCTACCAGCTGTAAAAGGGTCTTTTGGGGCAGTATATGATAAACGGGAACATTGCTCTCGGCTGCTAGTCCATCTCGCCATTTTTTTAGCTCTGCATATAAAACAGGGTGAGCAATTCTGGATGGTATAGCCGGGGCTTTTAACTGATCATTACTTTTAGCAAGATTTTGAAAATCAATTACAGCATTTGCCTTTGTTTTGAGGTAAGAAATGGTATTGAATCCATCTTTACATACTTTTAATGTCTCCAGTTTTATAAAGATCTCTTTTTTAAGATTTTCAAACACTTCCTCCATCGATTTCCGAACGGCTTTATTATCAGAATCCGTTGAGCAATTATTTATAGCCCGGTACAGAGCTTCATCAACATGAAGTAAGAAATAATCGCACGCTTTTTTTACTCGCTCCTGAACCACAGCACTTTCTTCAGGTAAACAATTTTCAGAGAGAAGCTGCGCAAGCTGTTTCCTGAATGAATCAGCTACGGCATATATTTTTTTTGTGGCAATTGTTTTTATTGCTTCAAGTTCATCAATTAATTGTGATGGTAATGAGCTGAAGTTATCCTGAGCAGCTTTAATACATTGGCCAAAACGGTTGAGAATAGTTGAAAAATCAAACAGATCATTTAGCAACGATTGCTGATAGGCTATTTTAGAAGCCGACAAATGTACATCGCCGGGCGCATTCTCTTCAGCACTCCGGGTATAACTTGCTATCGTACTATCGGTTTTAACACTGTCAAACGCAATTGGTGATCGTAGCACCAGGCCCTCGAAACTCTTGCAGCGGCTTAGTGCTACATATACCTGGCCGTGGGCAAAAGATGCGCCTGCATCAATAATTGCCTTTTCAAATGTTAACCCTTGGCTTTTATGAATTGTAATTGCCCATGCAAGTTTAAGCGGAAACTGAGTAAAAGTTCCGGCTACAGTTTCTTCCACTTCCCGTGTTTCTTTATTTAATTCATATTTAATATTTTGCCATTCTGCGGGCTTAACTGCAAGTTCTATACCATCTCCGGCACATTTCACATAGATCGTATCTTTTTCGAGTTTAGTTACCGTTCCGATCTTACCGTTATAAAACAGCTTATCCCTGGAGGGATCATTTTTAACGAACATTACCTGCGCTCCGGTTTTAACTTCAAGTTCCGTTACTGTAGGATAAGAATACTCTGGAAAATCATTTGCAATAATTGCTGTAAATACCTGAACTTTGCCGGGGATATCTTCCAGCTTTGCCTGGTTAATTTCCTGTGCCGTGCGGTTATGTGTGGTTAAGGTGATGTAGCCTTCATCCTCAGAAGGTTTAAATCCACGGATGTACCGCTGGTTTAACTGCATTAAAGTTTCCTGGGATATTTTGTTTTCGCGGATGCTGTTTAACAGGCCAATAAAAAAATTGTCAGACTGCCTGTAAATATGCTTCAGCTCAATGTTAACCGGATCAGTTTTTTGAAGGGCTTTGCTGCTGAAAAAGTATAGGTTAGGATAAATATCTTTCAGTATTTGCCAGTCATTATCTTTTACTACGGGAGATAACTGGTGAAGATCGCCGATCATTAACAGCTGAACCCCTCCAAATGGTTTATTATGCTCTTTATAACGCCGCAGCACTTCATCAATTCCGTCCAGTGTATCTGCACGCACCATGCTGATCTCATCAATTACCAGCAGATCCAGACTCCGGATAAGATTAATTTTATCACGGTTAAATTTTTGATACCGCTGTTTTGTCCAGCTGGTCTGGTCCTGTTTTGACGCAAGGCTTTGAGCCACATACGGCCCAAAGGGCATCTGAAAAAAAGAGTGAATGGTAACCCCACCTGCATTAATAGCTGCAACACCTGTTGGGGCAACAACAGCCATCCGTTTAAGTGATGTTTTTTTTAGATTGTGCAGGAAGGTAGTTTTGCCTGTTCCGGCTTTCCCTGTTAAAAAAATATTCTTATCTGTAAACTGAACAAAATTGTAAGCTAGATCTAATTGGGGATTCGGGCTCATTATCTGGTATTTATGCTATACAATATTACTAAATTTTTTAGTTAAAATAATTTTGCAAAGGTTAATATTCCGAACTGTATACATACTTGCGAAAATTTGTTTATAATTTCGACAGCCTGGGCTAGATGTTGAAAGGTTTAGAATCGTATTATAATAAACCTTTTAATACAAACCAAGTCAAAAGGAACAGATGTTACTTTTCTCATACCACCAGTCTTAAAACAAGCCAAAAATCTAGCATGAAACCCCATTTTTCGTTTCTCTTTTTCTTTCTGTTCAGTCTTACTACTACAGCTCAAACATCAATTAATTCTGGGTCGGTGTCTGGAAAAGTCAGAGAGGAAGTTGGGAATGAGGCGATTGATTTTGCTGTTGTTAATTTGATCAATAAAACTAATCCGGCATTGGTAAAAAGCATGATGACGGAAAATGATGGTTATTTCAACTTTGATGATGTTCCTTTCGGCTCGTACCGCATCAAAATATCTTTTATTGGTTTTGAAAGCCGGATAATAGAAGATATTGTAATTAATAAAGAGAATTCGATGCGTAATTTGGGCACCATAAAGCTGAAACAAGCGAATACCACACTTGATGAAGTAGTTATTACAAGTACCAAATCACCCATTGAATTTAATGGCGATACCATCACTTTTAACGTAAGCCAGAATTTAATGGCCGCAGGGAGCACAGCGTCTGATCTGCTTAAAAGCGTTCCCATGGTTAGTGTGGATATAGATGGAAAGCCAACCATAGCGGGAAAAGTAAATACAAGGATTTTTATAGATGGAAAGGCATCCGACTACACTGCATCAACTATAGTTGACCTATTGAATGTATTGCCATCTGATGCCATAGAGAAAATGGAAGTAATTACTAATCCGGATGTTAAGTACTCTGCAGATGGTGATGGGATAATTAATATAGTTTTAAAGAAGGGTTACAAGATCGGGCTGAATGGGGCGCTTTCTTTAACAGGCAGTACACTTGGTAATTATAATACCAATTTGTATACGGCTTATCGCACAGAAACTCTTTCTCTTTCCACCAGTTATGGGTTTAGGGATCATAATAATAACTCAAAAATGACTTCATTACGAAGTAATTTTAATCCCTCTGGAAATATTTCTTCTTACATGAACCAAATTTCGGAGGCTGAAACCGGCAATGGGGGGCATAATGCGCGTGCCTCCGTTGACTGGGATATTACAAAGAAGCAAAATCTAAGGGTTTCGGCTAATTTTAATACTTCAGGTAGCAATGGGGCTTCTCATTTAGATGATCATCGCTTAAATTCATCTGCTGTTGAACAGGAATTGCGTGTACAGGATAATGTAAATGGAAGTAATTCTGTAAATGGGGTATTTAATGCCGATTATCAATATAAGATTGGCAAGCAGAATGAAACATTAACAGCCGGTTTAACCTGGTTTAAAGAAGACCAATCCCGCGAACGCGATCTCAGCAGGATCTATCTTAAACAAGGGGGTTATGTCAGTAATGAATTTTCACAACAAAATGAAAATGACATCATTAACAGAAGATTTGAATTCAATTTAGATTACAGAAAACCGATAAGCCGTTTCTCATCAATATCTGTAGGTGTACAATCAACCCTGAATAAAAACAGCAATGATCAGTTAGTACATGGTTTTGACTTTATAAACAAACAAGACACGCTTAAACCTAATTTAACAAACCTGTTCTCTTACCTTGAAAATGTTTATTCAGCATTTGGAAGTTATAGTATCCGAACAAAAAGCAGATGGTCCTTCAGAGCCGGGGTGCGTGCAGAATATACTGACATAGAGTTTCTGCAAGATAAAATATCGGACATAAGTCCCGGTTCTTATATTAATTTATTTCCTAATTTTTCAATAAACAAACTATTTAATAAAAAATATAATGTGGGATTAAGTTACAGCAGACGTATAACCCGCCCCCGGGAGCATGCACTGAACCCGTTAATTGATGATTCGAATCAGTCGAATGTTAGTTTCGGTAATCCCGGACTTTTGCCTTCCTATACTAATCAGTTTCAATTAAGCCTGGGTACATACGGTAAAAAATGGTCATTAACACCAAGGATAGGATATGCCATAACCGGTAGGATCATTGAACGCTTTAGAATAAGTCCGGATAGTGTAACTTACAGAAATCTGGCAACCAATAAAACGCTTTCGTATAACGTTTTTGGGAATTACCGTCCCACTAAGAAGATCACCGTATCCGGAGGGTTTAGCGTAAGTCAGGTGTCGTACAAATCCGAATCGACCCTCCAGCCAGATCGTAACGGATTTAGTTATCGGGGTAATGGTACTTTAACAGGTGAATTTCCTTATAAGATCTCCGCCGAAGGGCAGGTGAATTATTTTAATTATACCCTTGCGCAGGGAAGTACAAAAGGCTCTGCTCAAATTGCTCTTGGGCTAAGAAAAACCTTTATAAATAATAAACTATTGGTGAGGGTTTTAGCAACTGATCCCTTTTCCCAGCGTAATGTTACTGAGTATGTTGATGGGCGAACCCTTTCGGGAGCTACATATAAACTGGACAGAAGCCGGGAGCAGAATACAACAAACTACAGCTTAACTTTAAGTTATAGGTTTACAAAAGTGGGTAGAAACACGGTGAATAAACAGAAAGCTGATAAAGAACCGGAATTATAATTAACGAATATAGGTTATCCCAGGGGTTTGGGGATAAATTACGAAGCCATGGTTTTAGTAGTGTGCCCAACTGCTAGGGTTTTTACCGTATTTATTATTCCCTGAGCATCATAACCGCATTCCTGCCAAAGTTCAGGCTGTTCTCCATGCTCAATTATAGCATCAGGAATACCCAGGCGGATGACATGTGCTGAATAATTATTATCCGCCATGAATTCCAAAACAGCACTGCCCAACCCACCCTGCAAACAACCGTCTTCAACAGTTATTACTTTTCTGAACTTTCTGAAAACCTCATGTAATAACTCTTCATCCAAGGGTTTAACAAAACGCATATCGTAATGTGCAGGATTTAAACCTTCAGAAAGCAGGTCGACACAAGCCTTTACCGCTTCATTTCCAATATGGCCTATAGTTAAGATCGCGACATCCTCACCATCATGTATTTTACGTCCCTTACCTACCGGGATAGCCTTCATCGGGCGTTTCCAATCTGGCATTACCCCGCTACCTCTCGGATACCGTATCACAAACGGCCCCATATTCTCCTGCTGTGCCGTAAACATCAGGTTCCTCAGTTCTTCCTCATTCATAGGGGCAGAAACAATCATATTGGGAATACAACGCATATAAGCAAGATCATATGCCCCATGATGCGTAGGCCCGTCGGCTCCGGCAATACCTGCCCGGTCAAGGCAAAATACTACGTTTAATTTCTGAATGGCTACATCATGGATTACCTGGTCGTATGCACGCTGCATAAATGAGGAATAGATGTTGCAAAATGGGATCATACCGCGGGTAGCAAGTCCGGCAGAAAATGTTACTGCATGCTGTTCTGCAATACCAACATCAAATGCCCGGTTTGGCATGGCTTTCATCATTATATTTAATGAGCAGCCTGATGGCATAGCCGGGGTGATCCCCATAATTTTAAGGTTGCTTTCAGCAAGTTCTACAATCGTGTGCCCAAATACGTCCTGGTATTTAGGCGGCTGTGGCTTGTCTGGAACAGATTTCTTTATTTCGCCTGTAATCTTATCAAACAGGCCCGGAGCATGCCAGCGGGTCTGGTCTTTTTCGGCCAGGGAAAATCCTTTGCCTTTTACGGTAACACAATGAAGCAGTTTCGGTCCCGGAATATCACGCAGGTCATTTAATATTTTAACGAGATGTTTAACATCATGCCCATCAATAGGACCAAAATATCTGAACTGAAGAGATTCAAAGAGGTTGCTTTTTTTAAGGATAGTTCCTTTTATGCTCTTTTCAATTTTTTTAACGATCTCATGCGCATTAGGGCCTAGTTCAGAAATCTTGTACAAGACCCTGCAAATGTCATCCCGGAAACGGTTATATGATTTTGAAGTACTTATATCGGTAAGATATTCTTTTAGTGCGCCTACATTTGGATCAATAGACATGTTATTGTCATTGAGAATAACCAGCAGGTTGGTATTTTCAATGCCGGCGTGGTTCAGTGCCTCAAATGCCATTCCCGCACTCATCGCGCCATCACCTATCACTGCAACATGCTGACGATCAGTTTCGCCCTTGTATTGAGATGCTACAGCCATACCTAAAGCTGCAGAAATGGAGGTCGAAGAATGGCCTACACCAAAAGTATCATATACGCTTTCTGAACGTTTTGGAAATCCACTGATGCCTTTGTGAATGCGGTTTGTGTGGAATACATCGCGACGGCCGGTAAGAATCTTATGGCCATAAGCCTGATGGCCTACATCCCAAACTAGCTGGTCGTAAGGCGTATTTAATACATAGTGAAGTGCTACAGTAAGTTCAACCACCCCAAGGCTCGCACCGAAATGGCCTCCATTAACCGACACAATATCGATAATGTACTGCCGTAATTCAGCACAAATCCTTTCCAGATCCTCTTCCTTAAATTTCTTAAGATCAGATGGAAAGTTAATTTGTTCCAGGAGCGGTCCAGCCTTTACTTGCATGTATATAAATAAAGGCAAAAATAACTTTTTAGTTTGAAACGGCAGAAGGTTACTAATTTTTGTTTGAAGAATAAGTTGGTAGGTGATGGATTATTGATGGCTTATGGTTCATAGGTGATGGTTCATAGTTGATGGCTTATGGTTCATGGTTGATGGCTTATGGTTGATGGTTCATTGTCTATAGTCATTAGTCAGTATTTCATGTTCAATAGCAAACAACCAATAAGCAATTAACCCAATAACCTATAACTTATTAACCCAATAACCAATAACCCAACAACGACCTTAATATTGTATTTTTGCCTCTATGATACAAGCGGATAGCTTTGAAATCAGATTGCCTCAATTTGCGGGACCTTTTGACCTGCTGCTTTTCTTTATTGAGCGGGATGAGCTTGATATTCATGATATTCCGATAACAAAGATTACGGATGATTTTCTGGAGTATCTTCATAAAATGAACTCTCTGAATATTGAGCTCGCCAGTGAATTTATTTATGTGGCAGCTACATTAATGCGGATCAAAGCAAAGATGCTTTTGCCTCGTATCGAAACGGATGAGGCAGGTAATGAGATTGATCTGAAACGTGATCTAGTCCAAAAGTTGATAGAATATAAGCGGTTTAAACAGATTACTGAGGAACTGCGTTTGCTGGAAGATGAGCGGTTAAAAAAGGAGAAACGAGGCAATATTGCAGCCGATCTTGAAATGGCATCAAAGCATACTATGCCCGGAGATGAGCTTTCTACCCTAAGCCTGTATAAGCTCATGACTACCTACGAACGTATGATGAAACGGTATATGGAGCAAACGCAGGAGGTTAAACATACTGTTGTTCAGTATCCGTATACTATTGAACAGCAAAAATTACTAATTGCAGAACTGCTTAATATAAACAGCAAGCTTGATTTTAAAGGATTGCTATCCAATTCAGAAAACAGGGTGCATTTTGTATATAACTTCCTTGCTATCCTTGAAATGCTTCAGCAGCAACTAATAACATTACAAAGTGGTTTAGGATACAATAATTTTTGGATTACCTCCAGAATAGTGAGCTGAAAAAATTATTATTTGTACTTTTGCACAAATTTTCAACCATTCATGAAGAAAGATAAGCTGGTATTTAATTTAATCGAAGAAGAACAGGAACGTCAGGAAAAAGGTTTAGAACTGATCGCGTCAGAAAACTTTGTAAGTAAACAGGTTATGGAAGCGGCCGGGTCAGTACTGACCAATAAATATGCTGAAGGGTTACCCGGAAAGCGTTATTATGGCGGATGTGAAGTTGTAGATGAAATAGAAAATATTGCAATAGATCGGGCTAAGCAGTTATTTAATGCAGAATGGGTAAATGTTCAGCCTCATTCAGGAGCACAGGCAAACGCTGCAGCTTTCCTTGCTATTCTTCAACCGGGAGATAAGATACTTGGATTTGATCTTTCGCATGGCGGGCATTTAACTCACGGATCACCGGTTAATTTTTCCGGGAAACTGTATAAACCATTTTTTTATGGTGTGGAGCGTGAGACCGGGTTAATTGATTATAAAAAAATGGAAGAAGTGGCACTTGCCGAGCGTCCGAAAGTTATTATTTGCGGCGCTTCAGCTTACTCACGCGACTGGGATTACCAGTTTATCAGACGTGTTGCTGATGAGATTGGTGCCCTGGTTCTGGCTGATATCTCACACCCGGCAGGTTTAATTGCACGTGGATTGTTAACAGATGCATTGCCTCATTGTCATATAGTTACCACTACTACTCATAAAACGCTAAGAGGCCCCAGAGGTGGTATGATCATGCTTGGAAAGGATTTTGAAAATCCATTCGGATTAAAAACGCCAAAGGGCGAGCTGCGGATGATGTCGGCCTTACTCGATTCAGGCGTATTCCCCGGAACTCAGGGCGGACCATTAGAACATATCATTGCAGCCAAGGCCATTGCATTTGGCGAGGCATTAAGTGATAATTATATGGAGTACATCGTGCAGGTGAAGAAGAATGCTGCCGCTATGGCATCTTCCTTCATGGAACGTGGTTATGGAATTATTTCGGGCGGTACAGATAACCACCTGATGCTGATAGATCTTGGAAATAAAAATATTACCGGTAAAGATGCTGAAAACGCGTTGGGTGAAGCCGATATTACAGTAAACAAGAATATGGTGCCTTTTGATACCAGATCTCCGTTTGTAACTTCAGGTATACGTGTTGGAACTGCAGCAATTACTACCCGTGGTTTGAAAGAAAAACACATGGAAAAAATTGTTGAATTTATTGATGATGTTATTTCTGACCCCGGGAATGAAGCTCATGTTAAGAAAGTTCGTAAGAAGGTGCATGAGATGATGGAGAAACACCCGCTTTACAAGTAATCGATATTAAAGTGTCAGCCATTTTTTAAGATATCAGTCACTTTTCCTTCAAAAATAAAAAGCCGGAGCCTGCAACAGACTCCGGCTTTTTATTTTATACCGTTTGTGTTTTATTTCAACTTCGATGGTATCCTCCTGAATAGAAGAAAAAGCCGGCGTCTTTTGGACAAACCAGCTCTTTCTATCTAAATTAACGCTCTCGGGTATTTATACTTATAATGTTAAGGGAAGGTTACACGGATTTAAGATTTATTTCATGTTTTTTGTAACTGGTTAATTATTAGTAATATAATTTTCCATCAATCAAATTAATGAGTGCCACAACACTGTTATCCGAAGTTGGAAGAGGGTGTTTAAAAAACTTCATTCTGCAAATGCAATTGCTCCAATGCTTAATTTAATACCTTCAATAGTTTGAAGTTCAAGGGCGCACGCTTCGAATGTGGCGCCCGTGGTCATTACATCATCGATCAGAAAAAGATGTTTACCGGCAAATTTTTCTTCATTATTGACAGCAAACGCATCTTTCATATTTTCATAACGATTATAGCGAGATTTGCGGGTTTGTGTCTCTGTTTCATTACGTCTGGAAAGGAGGTTGGTTTCTACCGGGATTTTCAATGATGCGGATAACCCTGCAGCGATGAATTCACTTTGATTGTAGCCTCTTTTTTTTAGTTTCTTTTTATGTAAAGGTACAGGAACTATGAGATCCGGCATAACCCATCCATCATGATTTGCCAGTGTATTCCCATATAATTCCCCCAACCGGTAGCCGGTTTCCGGACTATTGTTGTATTTCAGTTCATGTATTAGATTCTGAACCTTCCCGCCTTTTGAAAAGTGTAGGAAAGCATTGGCCTGAAGAAATTGAAAACGTCCCCAAAGTTGCCTTACCACTTTGTTCTCCGCATCGGTATGGAAATTCGTATAGGGTAAATGGAATGTACAATTGGTACAAATAACCTGTTCATTCTTAAAAAGGTTCTGACCACATGCTGAACATAGTTCAGGGAAGAAAAGGGCAAGAAAATCCTGCAGATAATTTTTAATAATGTTCACACATCAAATTACTGGTAATCCGGGAAAGTGCAAAATTATTTTTGTTTAATGGCAAGCTGACCGCACGCTGCATCAATATCCTTTCCGCGGCTGCGTCGGATATGCGTATTGACCCCGTGCTTGCGAAGATAATTGGCAAAGGCTTCCAGTTTGTCCTCATCCGCATTTTTAAAATCGGCAAAGCTTATGGGATTATATTCAATGATATTGACTTTGCAAGGTAAATGTTTGCAGAACTTTGCAAGTTCGGCAGCATCAGTTAAGCTGTCGTTAAAGTCATTGAATACGATGTATTCATAAGTAACGGGATTCTTGGTTTTGGCATAATAATACTTTAATGCTTCTGCCAAAGCCTTTAATGAGTTTTGCTCATTAATGGGCATAATCTCATTCCGTTTCTTATCATCGGCAGCATGCAATGACAGTGCTAAATTAAACCGGACCTGGTCATCACCCAGTTTCTTTATCATTTTGGCAATGCCTGCAGTAGATACTGTTATGCGCTTGGCTGCCATGTTCAGCCCATCTTCAGCAGTGATCCGTTCAATGGATTTTAAAACGTTAGCATAATTAAGCAATGGTTCGCCCATGCCCATGTAAACAATATTGCTTAAAGGAGCATCAAAATTCTCCTGTGCCTGCTTGCTGATAAGCACTACCTGGTCAAAGATCTCATCCGGGTTCAGATTGCGCTTTCGTTCCATATATCCGGTAGCACAAAACTTACAGGTTAAGCTGCAACCTACCTGCGAGCTTACACAAGCAGTCATCCTGCCGGGAGTAGGTATCAGAACCCCCTCAATAATGTGATCATCATAAAGTTTGAAGGTGTTTTTTATTGTCTGATCAGCGCTAAACTGTGATTGATGGATTTGAACAGCATTAATAGAATACCGTTCATTTAACTTTTCACGTAATGATTTTGGCAGATTACTCATCTCGTCAAACCGGGTTGCAGCTTTTTGCCAAAGCCACTCATGTACCTGTTTTGCCCGGAATGCAGGCTCTCCCAAAGCGGTAATTCCGTCTTTAAGATGATCGGCAGACAGACCCCTGATGTCCTGTTTGGTAAGTAAAGTAGTCACGATGCAAAGGTAGATGATTATAAGCAAAACGATTTAATAATTATTTATTGCGCTATAGAAGAAACAAATTTTCTTCTAAGTTTGTTAAATCGTCTATGCTCTACGAGTTTTTGTTGTACTGGGGATATTATGATAAGGAACATTACTGCTGATTATATTTTTCCAATTAACTCAGAACCAATAAAGAACGGCATTGTTTCTGTTGCGCCTGATGGGGAAATATTGGGTTTACAGGCCCGAGACGCCACAAAATTAAATGATCAGACTGCTGAATACCACCGGGGGATCATTGTTCCGGGGTTTGTGAATACACATTGTCATCTTGAACTTTCTTTTCTTCATAAAAAGATTCCTCAAAAGGAAGGCCTGATACCATTTATTAAGCATGTTATTGAGTCGAGAGGAACTACCGATGAAAGCATGTTGAAAGAAACAATGGAGCAGGCTGACCAGATGATGTTTGATAATGGGATTGTTGCTGTCGGTGATGTTTCCAATACGGCGGCATCTATTCAGGTTAAAGAAAGAAGTCCGATTTATTATCATACTTTTATTGAGATCTTAGGGTTTGCTCCCAGTATTGCAGATGAGGTTTTTGCAAAAGGTAAAGAGCTGAAAAAACAATTTAATGGATTGCCATCAAGTCTCACACCCCATTCGCCTTACTCGATCTCAAAAGATCTATTAAAGCTGATAAAGAAGTACTGTGATACTCACAAGAATATTTTAAGTATTCACAACCAGGAGAGTGAAGAAGAAAACAAGCTCTTCAGATATAAGAAAGGCGGTTTTCCCGAATTCTTCAGTTTCCTTAATCAGGATATTAGTTTTTTCAAGCCCCAGGCCCGTAATTCCATTCAAACAGTTATTCCCTTAATGCCGGAAAACTGTCCGGTTTTACTGGTACATAATACGTATACAAGCTTAAAAGATATTTACTTTATTAGAAGATTTGGCCGGAAGATCACCTGGTGTTTTTGCCCAAATGCGAATTTGTATATCGAAGATCGAATTCCTAAAATACCGATGTTCCTGAATCATAATTTTAATATCACACTGGGTACAGACAGTCTGGCATCAAATGATAAGCTTTGCATCTTATCAGAAATTAAAGTCATTCACGAACGTTTTCCTGATATTTCATTAGAGCGCATGCTGTGTTGGGCAACATTGAATGGCGCGCGCTTCCTGGGCATTGATAAGAAGTTCGGTTCCATAGAAGAAGGTAAAAAACCCGGGTTAAACCTCATTACAAACGTTGTTGATTTTAAGCTAACTCCTGATTCAAAGGTTGAGCGTTTAGTATAGTCCAATATAATCTCAAGTCCCTGATTTATATAACAATACCTTGGGGCTGTGGCATGAAGTATTGTGCATATGCTTCTAAAAACTGATTTTTACAGTGTGAATCCCATAAAAAAATTATTCGGCATTGAATACCCGATTATACAGGCTGGAATGGTGTGGTGCAGCGGATGGAGACTCGCATCAGCAGTATCAAATGCCGGTGGTCTCGGTTTAATTGGCTCTGGTTCCATGTATCCTGATGTGCTGCGGGATCATATTCGCAAATGCAAAGCGGCAACATCAAACCCTTTTGGTGTTAATGTTCCATTGTTATATCCCGATGTGGAAAAGATCATAAATGTTATTGCTGAGGAAAAAGTTAAGATTGTGTTCACATCTGCAGGAAATCCCGCAACCTGGACACCCTTTCTGAAGGATAATGGAATAACGGTTGTACATGTTATTGCTAACAGTAAGTTTGCTGTCAAGGCTGAGAATAGCGGTGTTGATGCTGTAGTTGCTGAAGGTTTTGAAGCAGGCGGCCACAATGGACGTGAAGAAACCACAACATTATGCCTGGTTCCTTTAATAAGATCTGCGGTGTCGATCCCTGTAATTGCCGCGGGCGGCATTGGCGACGGAAAGGCCATGCTTGCTGCATTTGCTTTGGGTGCAGACGGGGTGCAGGTGGGATCCAGGTTTGTTGCTTCCATAGAGTCATCCGCTCATGAAAACTTCAAGCAAGCGGTGATTCGTGCCGGAGAAGGAGATACCAAACTTAGTATGAAATCGCTTGTGCCGGTCAGGCTTCTTAAGAACGATTTTTTCAGGAAAGTAGAGGAGGCAGAGCAGCAAGGCGCTTCACCGGAAGAACTTAAAACATTACTGGGGCGGGGCCGCGCAAAAAAAGGAATGTTTGAAGGTGATTTAATTGAAGGAGAATTGGAAATCGGGGAAGTGGCAGGTGCCATTAATGATATTAAGCCTGCTGCTCAAATTGTCAAAGAGATCTGGGAGGAATTTTTGAGGGAAAAGGGAAGGATTTGTAGATATATGTTGTAATAGGTTGTAAGTTGTAAGGACCACAACTCAAAACATACATCAGGTAAACATAAATGCAGATCTGCAACTTTCAACCCACAACCCACAACTTTCAACTCAAAACAACTTAAAGAATGAAACACATCAATATAACCGTTTATGGAAAAGTTCAGGGAGTGTTTTTCAGAGCTTCTACCAAGGCCGTGGCTGATCAGCTGGGAGTGAAGGGGTTTGTGAGAAATGAAAAAGACGGTACCGTTTATATTGAAGCTGAAGGCGATGCATTTTCATTAGAAACTTTCCTGGAGTGGTGTCAGGAAGGCCCTGAGAAGGCAGTAGTAGAAAAGATGGAAACTGCTGAAGGTGAACTCAAAAACTATCGTAATTTTGAGGTAACAAAAAAGAACATACTTTGGTAAGTACCCTGAAGAAGAACAAGTTTTAAATACTTTCATTTGTCAACACTCAGAAAATTTGCAGGCCAGACAGCTATTTACGGATTGAGCACCATTGTTGCCAGGCTGTTAAATTTTATTCTTACGCCGATTTATGTCAGCGTATATCCTGCCAAAGTGTATGGTATTTTTGTAACACTTTACAGTTATGTTGCCATGCTTAATGCCCTCCTGGCATTTGGAATGGAAACCACCTTTTTTCGTTATTTGAACAAACATGAGGATAAAAAAGACCGGGTTTATAGTAACTCGTTTATCATCATTGCCTTCCTATCTGCTTTGTTCCTTGTTTTTACCTTTTTGTTCCTCGACAATATTATCGTCTGGTTATATGAAGACAGTGTTGCCAGTCTGGGAGATTATTCGGCTTTTGTAAAATTTTTTGTCGGGGTTCTTGTAGTTGATGCACTATGTGTGATACCGTTTGCTAAGGTAAGGGCAGACGAGCGGCCCGGTCGTTATGGGATAATCAAATTTGTGAATATCCTCACCTTTCTGGGGTTGAACCTGGCTTTCATTTATGTGATCCCGTATTTCATCAGCCAGAACATTGCCGCCGAATTGTTCACTCCCTGGTTTCGTGAAGGCTGGGTCGGTTACGTTTTTGTTTCTAATTTAATAGCCAGCATTGTCACACTGTTTCTTCTTTTACCAGAACTCTTGCAGATAAAACCTGCTTTTGACAGGGCTTTATTTAAAGATATGGTTACCTACAGCTGGCCGGTTCTTATTGCTAATATATCATTCCTGATAAATGAGAATATCGACAAGATCTTCCTGTCAAAGCTTCTGCCGGAACTAGAGGGAACCCAGGCGGTAGGTATTTATGGAGCATGTGCCAAGATCGCCATCTTCTTAAGCATTTTTATCCAGGCATTCCGGTTAGGTGCAGAACCCTTCTTTTTTAGTTACGCTAAAAACGAAAAGGCCCCGCAAACCTATGCGATGATCATGAAGTATTTTGTAATTGCCATATCTGCTATATTTATTGGCCTGGTAGCCAATATTGAGGTCCTAAAATATTTTATTGAAGGGGGCAACAAGATACAGGAGGCTTTGTACTGGTCGGGGTTACCGGTGGTTCCCATCCTCTTATTAGGATATGTATGTCTGGGTATTTATATGAATTTATCGGTTTGGTATAAGCTTTCCGATCAAACCAAATACGGTTTGTATATCTCGGGCATTGGTGCGGTTGTTACGATTGTGCTGAATGTTATTTTTATCCCGAGGTTTAGCTACATGGCCGCCGCATGGGTTTCATTAGCTGCATACGGTACCATGATGATCATATCTTATTTACTTGGCCAGAAAAACTATCCCATCCCTTACAATCTTAAAAAGAATGTTTTTTATCTCGGACTGTCAGTTATCATGGTCTACCTGTCATTTGTGACTTTTAATCGGAATCTGATAGCTGGTAATATTTTATTAGTGATATTTTTGACAATTGCTGTTTTTATGGAACGTAAAGAATTAAGTTTGATATTAAGAAAACGATGAAAATCCGAATTATAAATAAATCAGTAAATCCATTACCATCCTACGAAACGATTGCATCCGCCGGAATGGATCTTCGGGCGCACCTTGATCATATGGTAACTATTAAGCCAATGGAACGTAAGCTTATTCCTACGGGATTATATATCGAATTACCGGAAGGCTTTGAAGCACAGATACGACCACGCAGTGGTTTAGCGTTAAAGCATGGTATTACGATCCTGAATTCACCGGGAACAATTGATGCAGATTATCGGGGAGAGATTAAAGTGCTGTTAATCAATTTTTCAGATACGGTTTTTGAAGTTAACAATGGCGACAGGATAGCGCAGATGATCTGTGCAAAACACGAAAAGGCGGTATGGGAAGAGGCTGAGATTTTATCGGAAACCGTAAGAGGTTCAGGAGGATACGGACACACAGGGGTGTAATCAATATGAAAGGTTTAATTGCTTTATTATTTCTGGTTTTTGGAGCTCAGGATATATTTGCCCAGGCGCAACGGGGAAATCCCGGAAAGGCATCTGCAGCAGGTAAGCTTAGTTCTTCTGACAGCTTAGAGGTAAAGCAATTTTACTTTGGCGCCCTGCGTGAAAAAACGGTCGAAAATTACCAGCTGGCTGCTGATATGTTTAAACGTGTACTGGATATCGACCCTAAAAACGATGCGGCGATGTATGAATTGTCAAACATTTACAATGCCCAAAACCAGGAAAGAAAAGCAGAACAGTATATTAAAGATGCCGTCGCAATTAAGCCCGATAACGAATGGTATTGGCTTCTGTTAGCAGATATCTATAAACGGAATAATAATTTACCCGAACTGGTCAATGTATTCAATGAACTTATCAGGATTAAGCCCGATACAGAAGATTTTTACTTTGATAAAGCCAATGCTTTTGTAAGACAGAATAAAATTAAGGAAGCAACGGCTGTGTACTTTGAAATTGAGAATCGTTTTGGGCCTTCTGAAGACCTATCGGAGGCCAGACAAAGACTGTTCGTTCAATCGGGTAAACCGGATAAAGCCATTGACGACCTTGAAAAGCAGATATCTCTGAACCCGTCTGACATAAAAAATTATATATTTCTGGGAGAATTATATGGTAAAGCTGGAGAGAATGATAAAGCATTAAAGATTTTGAAGAAAGCGCTTACAATTGAGCCTTCCAATGCATTCGTAAGACTTACGCTGGCAGATCATTACCGGTCTACAGGAAAATTTGAGGAAGCATTTGATCAACTGAAAGAAGCTTTTGCATCCGGCATGCTGCCTATCGACCAGAAAGTGCGTATCCTATTGTCGTTCTTTCCCTTATTTACTGATGCTCATGCACGTGCCCAGGCCGAGGAGCTTTCAGTTATTCTTGTAAAAGCACATCAGGATGACCCCAAAGCTCATGCAGTTCAGGGTGACGTTTTTTTCCAATCCAGAAAATATACCGAAGCCCGGACAGCGTATCAGGCCGCCTTAAAATTAAATGATCAGGTATACCTTATCTGGGAACAATTGTTGCGTATAGAAATTGGCGATGGAGATTTTAAACAGGCCATTCAGGATGGAGAAACTGCATTGGCTATTTTCCCTAACCAGGCGCCATTATATTTGTACACGGGGATGGCTTATTCACAGATACATAAGTACGATAAAGCAATCTCATATTTAAAGAATGCTGCCGACCTGGAAACTGAGGATAAAGGAATACAGACACAGATATATTCATCATTGGGTGATGCCTATAATTCGATGAAAAAATACAGGGAATCAGATCAGGCTTATGATAAAGCCCTGGAATTGGTTCCGGATAATACCTATGCCCTTAACAATTATGCTTATTATTTATCGTTAAGAGGAGAGAGTTTAGATAGGGCCGAGCAGATGTCGCGCCGTTCAAACCAGCTTGAGCCCGATAATTCGTCTTTTGAAGACACACTTGCATGGATTCTTTTCAGGATTAAAAATTATCAGGAAGCGAAAATTTGGATTGAGAAATCTATTAATAACGACAAAAGAAAGAGTAGTACACTTCTGGATCATTATGGTGATATTTTATTTCACCTGGGTGATAAGCCAGCTGCTGTTTCTGCCTGGAAAAAGGCTAAAACAGCGGGCTCACGATCGGAAATATTAGACCGGAAAATAAATGAAAAGAAATATATTGAATAGCATTGTTGCAGCTGTTTTATTACTTACTGTTACAAGTTGCGCTTCCAGAAAGAAGGTACCTGTTAAGGAAACAGCACAGGTGGAACCGGCGGTCAACACTTCAAAAGCAGAAACCATTTCGGCTATAAAGGCATCTCAGTTAATGTTTGAAACCTTTGCAGTGCGTGCCAAAGCCGATCTGATGATAGATAACAACAGGAACGATGTCACCATGCATATCCGGATAAAGAGGGACCAGGCTATTTGGGTTTCTGTAACTGCACTTGCCGGACTTGAAGTAGGGAGGGCATTAATTACGCCGGATAGTATCAGGATTATAAATCGAATTCAAAGTGTGTACATGAAAAAACCGTTCAGTTACATTCATCAATTCACAAATAAACAGATCAACTATAAAACATTAGAGTCATTATTTACCGGAAATGCCATTTCAGAGTTGGTGACTGCAGATGCAGATATCGTATCTGTTCCTGAACTGCAATTATCCGGAACGTCGGGGTTATTGTCTTTTATTATGTTATTTAAGGATACCAAAAAGGTTTCGCAGCTTCAGTTAAAAGATGCTAATGCAGGTCAGGAACTAAAAGTTACTTATGCTGATTTTGCACAGATTAATGGTAAAGAAGTGCCACAAATGGTGAATATAAATTCGAAGGCAGCCAAGAAGCAGATTGTATTAGATCTGAAATATAATAAAATTGATCTGGATGCGCCGGTAGATATGCCATTTAACGTTTCCAAAAGATTTACTGTTAAAGAATAATCCAATAATGAAGTTTCTGAAATACTTTCTTTTAATAGGTATTCTGGCGGTTGGACATTCCGTGTTTTCACAAACCAGCGCTGAGCTCAAACGCAGGAAAGAAGCGCTTTCACGGGAAATTGAATCGCTGAATAGAAGTTTGAGTAAAACTGCCACAAATAAGCGTTCTTCACTCAAACAGGTGAAGTATCTGAATGCCCAGATCAGATTAAGAGAAGAAAAAATCAATACGATAAACTCGGAAGTACGTTTGCTTAATAATGAGATTTCAGAAAATACAAATACCGTAAGATCGTTACATGCCCAGTTAAAGAAGCTTAAAAAGGAATATGCCGGCATGATCCTTTTTGCATTCAGAAATCAAAGTTCATACAGCAAATTAATGTTCATTTTTGCTTCAGGTAACTTCAATCAGGCTTATAAACGATTAAAGTATTTACAGCAGTTTAGTGAATATAGAAAAAAACAGGCGAGGTATATTGAAGAAACAGAAGCTGAGCTGAATGGTAAGATAGTTCAGCTTGACAGAAATAAAAGGGAAAAAAGCGACTTGTTAAGCAGTCAGCAGAAAGAGAAACAAACCCTTGGTAAGGCAAAGAATACACAATCTACCGTACTAAGTAAGCTTAGTCGGACCGAAAAGCAGCTTCAAAACGAGATCCAGCAAAAGAAACGCGAAAATGACCGTCTTAACCGCGCGATACAACAAGCTATCAGGCGCGAAATTGAGGAGGAGAGAAGAAAAGCTGAAGAGGCTGCAAGACTGGCAGCCGCTAAAGCAAAAGCAGAGAACCGGGAGCCCTCAACATCTACTGTGCCACGCGGCAGTAGTGTTCTGGCAGCAACACCAGAGGCAGCAAAGTTATCTGCAGATTTTCTGAGCAACCGTGGCCGGTTGCCATGGCCTGTAGCTAACGGTATTGTCACAGAAGGTTTTGGTATTCATAGGTATGGCAGAAATGTAACCTCAGAAAATAACGGAATGGACATAAAGACCAATCCGGGATCAACTGTTCGGGCAGTGTTTGAAGGAGAAGTTACCGGCGTACAAAATATTGGGAGCATTTATGTCGTTGTTATAAGGCATGGGGAATATTTTACGGTTTATTCCAACTTAAAATCAGCGAGTGTTTCGCGAGGACAGAAAGTTAGTGTGAAGCAATCAGTAGGAACTGTAGCAACAGATCCTGTAGACGGAACAACCGAAGCACATTTTGAAGTATGGAAGGGTGTAACTCCGGTTAATCCTTCTACCTGGCTGGCAAATTAACATAAATCCAATTGCAGATATATTCCGTATATTTGCAATACAAAACGTTTGTAATGTATACATCAACACTATTATTTCTAAATATCGGCACTCCGGAACTCATGGCGATCATGTTTGTGGTTTTGCTTTTATTTGGAGGGAAGAAGCTGCCTGAACTGGCTCGTGGACTGGGAAAAGGGATTCGGGAGTTCAAAGATGCTTCTGATGGCGTAAAACGTGAAATCCATCGAAATATTAATGCTGTTAATGATGAAATGGATTTTGAAAATACAAGAACAAAGCAATTAGACTCAGATTATTCATCAACAGACTATTCATCATCAAACTATTCATCGGATGAGTATGACTATCAGTCTGCAGAAGATCTGTCACATAACCAAACCGGTATGGATTATTCTTCTGATAGTCCTATTGAACCTGAAAGTTCTGTTTCTTCCGAATCTACTGAAGATTTAGCGGCGGGTACAAAACCGGCAGCTAAAAAATCCCGGAAAAAGACTTCAAATAAAACCCCTGAAAATAATTAATTATGTTAGATATAATATTAATCGGCGGATTAGGCGCCCCGGAAATTATAATAATCCTGGTTATTATACTTTTGTTATTTGGCGGACGTAAAATCCCGGAATTAATGCGTGGTCTTGGCCGTGGCGTTAAAGAGTTTAAGGATGCATCAAATGAAGACAACAAACCTGTCTCTGATGATGAGAATAAAGCTCGTTAAGTAAAGAAATTTGATTAAAGCCTCATGTTATGTGACTACGTCATAGGCATGAGGTTTTTGTTTGAAATAACTACCTTCGCCTAATGGAGTACGTCTCGTTAGCTGCAGTACAAAAGGATCTGGATCGCGGCAGTATCACAATTCAAAAACTGGTTGAACATTATATTTTCCGAATTAATAAGTACTCGGATCTGAATGCTTTTATTGAAGTATTTAGTGATGAAGCGCTGGAAAGGGCTGCAGTTGTTCAGGCAAAGCTTGAAAATGGTACCGCAGGCAGGCTTGCCGGCTTAATTATTGGAATAAAAGATAATATCTGTTATGCCGGCCATAGCGTTTCAGCGGGCTCGCGAATCCTTGAAAATTATACAACGATTTACTCGTCTACTGTGGTTGAGCGCCTTCTTGCTGAAGATGCAATTATAATCGGCCGACTTAACTGTGATGAATTCGGGATGGGAGCATCCAACGAGAATTCATGGCATGGACCAGTAAAGAACTTTGCAGATCGAACCCGGGTTTCCGGCGGCTCTTCTGGCGGATCGGCAGTTGCAGTTCAGGCAGGCCTTTGTTTAGCGGCTTTGGGTACTGATACCGGAGGTTCGGTAAGACAACCGGCAGCATTCTGTGGTGTAGTGGGTTTTAAGCCTTCGTACGGTCGTATATCCCGGTATGGGATACTAGCATACGGTTCATCATTTGATCAGGTGGGCACCATCACACGTACTGTAGAAGATGCTGCCCTGCTGCTCGAAATTTTAGCCGGCCCTGATCAAAAAGATAGCACAGCATCAAGCCGAATCGTTCCACATTATCCGGCTCAGATAGATTATAACGGTAAAGCCAGGATCGCTTATTTTAAAGAAGTGCTTGAAGCTGATGCGGTAGACAGCGGAATAAAAAAAGCTTTCGTTTCAGCTATCAATACGTTAAAAGAACAGGGACATACTGTTGAAGAGGTGTCGTTTAAATACCTCGATTACCTGGTTCCGGCATATTATATCCTAACCATGGCAGAGGCATCTTCAAACCTGGCAAGGTATGACGGGGTGCATTATGGCTATCGTAGTAAAAATGCAACCGATCTGGAGAGCACTTATAAACTTTCAAGGAGTGAAGGTTTTGGAGCTGAGGTTAAACGCCGCATTATGATGGGAAGCTTTGTTTTAAGCGCCGGATATTATAATGCATATTATGCCAAAGCTCAAAAAGTACGCCGGCTGATCACAGATAAAGCTAATGAACTGCTTACGGAGTTTGACTTTATTTTAATGCCAACAAGTCCGGAGCCCGCGTTCCATATTGGAAAGGAAGAAAGTAACCCTGTTGTGAAATATCTGGGGGATATTTTTACTGTTTTAGCATCTCTGGCAGGTTTGCCTGCAATTTCTATTCCGACGGGCAATAATGAGGAAGGTTTGCCGTTAGGCTTACAGCTTATAGGAAGTTCATTTGAAGAAGCAGAGTTATTGGCCTTCTCAAAATATTTTTCAGAAATAGCGCAACTTAACTAAATCCGGTACGTAACAGCATGTTACCTATGGCCTTTGGGTCGAAATGAAATGTTATGATGAGAAAAGCAATGGCTACTGCCTTGTTTATACTTGTTACGGCAGTTGTGGGGGCAGCGCCTAACAAAAACAAGGAGAACCCGGTTCAAGGTACCACCTTTGGAATACGGGTTGAAAATGAAAATTTAAGTGTTGAAGACACTGTTTTACTTCCGGTTTATTCCTCAAATCCCGCACTTAGCTACCAGAATCTTGTTTATAAAAGACGTTTAGATTCCATACAACGGTCTGTTGAGCTTTCTTATAACGAACATGTGCAGCATTATATTGACATATATGTAAGCCGTAAGGAGCAAATAGGCAAGATGCTGGGCCTCTCCGATTACTATTTTCCTATTTTTGAAAAATCACTAAAAGAAATCGGGATTCCTGATGAGATTAAGTACATATCCATAATTGAGTCAGCATTAAATCCTCAGGCAGTTTCAAAATCAGGCGCTATGGGTCCCTGGCAATTTATGTTTGCAACAGCAAAGGGATATGGTTTATTAATAGATAGTTACGTTGATGAACGTAAAGATCCGGTTGCTGCCAGTTACGCTGCCGCAAGATATTTCAGGGATGCATACAAGGATTTTGGCGACTGGTTATTAGCAATTGCAGCATATAACTGCGGTTCAGGTAATGTGAGAAAGGCAATTGCAAGATCAGGAGGCGAAACAGACTTCTGGAAGATCCGGCCTTTTCTCCCTTTGGAAACCAGAAATTATGTGCCTGCTTTTATCGCCACCATATATGTGATGAATTATTATGCTAAACATGATATTACTTCCAGGCCAGCTGATTTTAGCATTCAAACGGACTCGATCGCTGTAAATAAGTTTGTGTCTTTATCAAAAATTTCAGAAGCTATCGATGTTGATGTTAATGAACTTTCTATTTTAAATCCTTCCTATAAAAAGAAAATTATAAACGGAACGCCGGATAAACCCAAAAGACTGGTTGTCCCAAAAATAGAACGACCGGTATTCGCTTCTTTATATAATGCACTGAATAACGTACCCGAGAGCGAAGTGAAGTTTATCACGGCATCAAATGCTAATTATAAGTCTGTGCAGATTAACAGACCGGCAGCACACCGTGTAAAAGCCGGAGAAACGCTGCAGTCTATTGGAAATTATTATGGGGTCGAAGTGCAGGATCTTAAAGTCTGGAACAACCTGAAATCGATGGTTATCGTACCAGGTCAGATACTTAAACTCGCTTCCAAACAGAAAATCTCAGATTTTACTACCTACGAGGTTAAAAAGGGCGATACGTTAAATGATATCGCTGAAAAGTTCCGGCGTTCTGCTTCTCAGCTTATTGAGATTAATGGACTAAAGGATACCAATCTGCAGCCTGGAATGCTTATAAAGATAAACAAAGCATAAACTTTACGAAATAACAGGTTTTTTTAAGCCATTTATAAATTACTTTTTGAACGTGATTATTAATTCAATCACTTGATAAAAGAATATTTAATTTTGGGAACCCATCAACCCGATACTGTAATGAGTAAAACCAATCGTAAACAAGATGCTCTTGACTATCATTCTCAGGGCCGCCCCGGAAAAATTGAAGTAATTCCTACCAAGCCAACCAATTCTCAACGCGATCTCGGATTAGCATATTCACCAGGCGTAGCTGAACCTTGCTTACGAATTGCTGAGAACAAGGAAGATGTCTATAAATATACGGCTAAGGGGAATCTGGTAGCTGTAATCAGTAATGGAACAGCAGTACTTGGCCTTGGCGACATTGGACCTGAAGCAGGGAAACCGGTTATGGAGGGGAAGGGGCTTTTGTTTAAGATCTTTGCCGATATTGACGTTTTTGATCTGGAGTTAGATACTAAAGATGTTGATGAGTTTGTGAGAATTGTTAAAGCGCTGGAACCCACATTTGGAGGCATAAACCTGGAAGATATAAAAGCGCCGGAATGTTTTGAAATTGAGCGCAGGCTTAAGGAAGAGATGAATATTCCGGTTATGCATGATGATCAGCATGGTACTGCAATTATTTCAGCAGCAGCACTTCTGAATGCATGCGATATCCAGCGGAAAAAGATTGATAAAGTCAAAATAGTGGTTAGCGGAGCAGGCGCTGCAGCGATTTCATGTTCCCGGTTGTATGTTAGCCTGGGCGCAAAGAAAGAAAATATTTTAATGCTTGATCGCTCTGGCGTTATTCGTGTAGACCGACCCGATCTGGAACCTATTAAAGCAGAGTTTGCAACCACTCGTAATTGCAAAACTTTAGCCGAGGCAATGAAAGACGCCGATGTGTTCATTGGATTGTCGTCTGCAAAGATTCTATCAGCAGATGTGCTTAAAACGATGGCGAAAAACCCGATTGTTTTTGCAATGGCTAACCCCGATCCTGAGATTGCTTATGAGCTTGCAGTTAGTACCCGTAAAGATATTATCATGGCCACCGGCCGGTCAGATTATCCCAACCAGGTAAATAATGTGCTGGGCTTTCCGTACATATTTCGCGGAGCGCTGGATGTGAGAGCTACCGGAATAAATGAAGATATGAAACTTGCCGCCGTACGCGCCATCGCTGATTTAGCACGAAAACCTGTTCCGGAAGCCGTGAACCTGGCTTATAATGCTACAAACATTACATTCGGTAAAGACTATATTATTCCAAAACCAATGGATTTCAGGCTGGTTACCGAAGTTTCGGCAGCTGTAGCTAAAGCCGCCATAGAATCAGGCGTTGCCAGAAAAGAAATTACCGATTGGGAAGCATATAAAGACGTACTGAAATTAAGACTTGGTAAAGACGATGCGCTGTTGCGTGCGGTCTCAAACAAAGCGAAGTCATCTCCAAAACGTGTTGTTTTTGCTGAAGCGGATACTTATAAGATATTAAAAGCAGCCCAAATTGTAAAAGATGACGGAATAGCCATTCCGATTCTTCTTGGTAATAAGGAAAAGATTAAGCAAATCATTGCCGAGAATGCGCTGGACCTGGATGGAGTTCAGATCTTCGATCCTTATGAGGAACCGGAAAGATTAAACCGGTATGCCGAGTATTTATATCATAAACGGCAGCGCAGAGGAATTAACCTGGCTGAAGCGAAAAAACTGATGCGCGACCGGAATTACTTCGGAGCTTCAATGGTTCAGTTCGGAGAAGCTGATGCATTAATATCCGGACTTACAAAAAACTACGGCGAAACCATCAGACCTGCGTTACAGGTGATTGGTGTAGAGCCCGGATTAAATAAAGTAGCCGGAATGTACATGATGCTTACCAAGAAAGGCCCTGTATTTTTTGGTGATACTACCGTGAATGTTAACCCCACGGCAACTGAACTGGCGGATATTACAGTTCTTATTGACCGTTCAGTTCGAAGGTTTAATATAGATCCCAGGATTGCCATACTATCGTATTCCAACTTTGGATCAAATGAAGGAGAAGTGCCGGAAAAGGCGCGTGAAGCCGTAAGAATACTTCATGAAAAACATCCGCATATTGTGGTGGATGGTGAAATGCAGGCTAACTTTGCCATTAACAGTAATTTATTAAAGGACAACTATCCTTTTAGTGTATTGAACGGCGCTCCGGTTAATACACTTGTTTTTCCAAACCTTGAATCAGGTAATATTGCCTATAAACTACTTCAGGAACTGGGTGAAGCTGAGGCTGTTGGTCCTATTCTATTAGGGTTGAATAAACCGGTTCATGTTTTACAACTGGATAGCTCGGTTCGTGAGATTGTTAATATGATCACTATTGCAGTAGTAGATGTACAGGCAAAAGAGGAGAAAGGGCCTGCCATAAAAAGACAAAGTATCTTTAAACGTAAGAGTAAAATATAATTATGTACGACTATATTTCGGGAAAGCTGGTTTTTAAGTGCCCGACTTACGTGGTAATTGATGCCGGCGGGGTGGGTTATCATCTCAATATTTCATTGAACACTTACTCTGCATTAGCTGATGAGCGTTGTAAGCTATATACCTGGCTGCATGTAAAGGAAGATGCCCATACCCTCTATGGATTCTCAGATGAGGGTGAGCGGCGGTTGTTTCTTCACCTTATTTCAGTTTCCGGCATTGGCCCGGGAACAGGTAGAATGATACTTTCGTCAATAACACCAGCGGAAATTCAGGCTGCAATTGTTAAAGGGGATGTTCCGTTGATTCAGCGTATAAAGGGAATTGGTCCGAAAACAGCACAGCGTGTGATTCTGGAACTTCAGGATAAGCTTAAAAAGGAAGGGCCTGATTCGTTAACATCTGTTCCTCAGAATAATACAGCAAGGGAAGAGGCATTATCTGCACTGGTTATGTTGGGATTTGGTAAAAATGTTGCAGAAAAAGCAATCGATCAGTTACTCAGATCGGGTAATGAAAATTTAGCTGTCGAACAGATTATAAAAATTGCCCTGAAAAGCTTATAATTATAGATAAATTAAATTAAAAGGGATTTGAGAAACGTATTTACTTTTTACTTTCTAAAAGTATGCGGATTTTGTGTGATTTCTTTTGGCGCAAATGTCTACGCCCAGAATATTGCAATCCCGGCCGATACTGCCCGGCTTAAATATCCTTTTTTAGATTCCAGAACTCTGGAGTTACGTCCGAAGCCAGGTATTTTCCTTCCTAATCCGTCAAACATCCGGCGCAGTGTAGAATTCGATCCACTCACACGCCGCTACATCATTCGTGAGAAAATTGGGGAACGCTTTTACCGCGAGCCGTTATATCTGAGTATTGATGAATATCAGCGTTATGAAAGCAGTATCGTTAAACGGAACTATTGGCGTCAGCTGGCAGATAAACCGGTTGTACAGGCCAGAGACCCCGGATTTATCCCGGAAGTAACCATAAAAAGCAAGTCGTTTGAACGCATCTTCGGCGGATCAACCATCAATATCCGCCCCCAGGGAACTGCTGATCTGACTTTATCCGGGCGTTTGAACAGGAATGATAATCCGTTATTCAACGAACGGCAACGCAGACAGGGGAATTTTGATTTTGACCAGCGCATTCAAATGAATGTTGTGGGTCAGATTGGTGAAAAACTCAGGATTTCAACCAATTACAATACAGAAGCCCAGTTTGATTTTGAGAATCAGATAAAACTGGATTACACGGGGCAGGAAGATGAAATTATCCGAAGAATTGAAGCGGGAAATGTGAGTTTGCCGCTCAGCTCAACCTTAATAACCGGCAGTCAGGCTTTATTCGGATTAAAAACGCAGCTGCAGTTTGGCCGGATGAATGTTACGACCGTACTTTCCCAGCAAAAATCACAACAGCGTGAAATAGTTATAACCAATGGATCGCAACAGAATGAGTTCAGAATCGGGGCAGATAATTACGAAGCCAATAAGCACTTTTTTCTTGCTCAGTACTTCCGGAATAATTATAACCGCGCACTTGCCAATATTCCTGTTATAACATCCAATGTTTTAGTAACTAAAATTGAAGTTTGGGTAACGAACCGCGCAAACAGTACAACAGATTCGCGTGATGTTCTGGCATTTTTAGATCTCGGTGAAAATCAACCCTACAACACGGCGCAAATTCAGGGCGGGGCCGGATATTCTGTATACCCTGCGGCGTTTAATGGTCCGGGTTTTACACAGCAATCAAACAACCTATTACAAAACCTTCCTCCGGGAGCCCGCGAAACGAATAGTAATGATGTTAATGCATATTTTCAAAGCAATGGCGCTACAGATAATTATGCCAAATTAACCTATGCCCGTAAGCTTACTGATGCAGAATTTTCGCTTAACGCGCAACTGGGTTATATCTCTTTGAATACCTCACTGAATGCTGATGAGGTTTTGGCCGTCGCATTCCGTTATACTGTTAATGGCGTGGAATACCAGGTTGGCGAGTTCTCAAGCGATATTAACGTAAATGCAGATGTTCCATCTGTTTTATTTGTGAAGTTGCTTAAGAACGAAACATTAAAAACCAACCTGCCAACCTGGGATTTAATGATGAAAAATATTTATTCCCTGGGAGCTTATCAGATCAGCCAGACTGATTTCAGATTAAATATTTACAGGCTTGATGAAAATACCGGCGTCGAAAAACCTCAGATCACTGAAGGGCAAAATACTGCCGGTAAGTTATGGCTTCAGCTTACTAACCTCGATAACTTAAATCAACAGAATGACAGAAGCCCCGACGGGTATTTTGATTTTATTGAACGGGTAACCATTGATGCGTTAAACGGGCGTATAACTTTCCCTTTGTTGGAACCGTTTGGATCCGATCTTGCTGCAAAGTTTAATCCTGCAACCGAACAAAGTCTGATCAGTAAATATGTGTATCAACCATTATATGATTCAACAAAAGTAATAGCTCAACAGTATTTTACCCGTTTAAACCGGTATGTGATCAGGGGAACTTATCAGTCTCAAACCAGTTCAGAATTCCAGTTAAATGCCATCAATATCCCGCAAGGATCAGTACAGGTGTTTGCAGGAACACTGCCCTTACAGGAAGGGGCGGATTTTACGGTAGATTATAATATCGGACGTGTCCGGATCCTTAACCAGGCGCTGCTTAACTCAGGGCAAAGCATCCGCATTAAGATGGAGAACAATGAGCTGTTCGGACTTCAGCAGAAGTCGTTGTTTGGCACCAGGCTCGATTACCGGGTTAGTAATAAGCTAAACATCGGCGGTACCATTATGAATCTGACAGAGAAGCCATTAACCCAAAAAGTGAATATCGGGGAAGAAGCTATATCGAATACCATCTGGGGGCTTGATGTCAATTATATGTCCGATTCGCGGTGGCTTACCCGGATGGTGGACAAGATCCCTTTCATCAATACAAAGGAAACTTCATCCATTACCTTTAGCGGTGAGTTTGCTAATCTGATTCCAGGTCACCCGAATGCGCTCGACTTTGCCGGAAGCAGGAACGGAGCCAGTTACCTGGATGATTTCGAGTCCAGCCGTTCAATAATTGACATCAAGAGTCCTGTTTCATGGCAAATATCCGGCACACCGCAAATGTTTCCGGAGGCTCAGCTAACCAATGATCTTGCATATGGTTATAACCGGGCTCTTATTTCGCAATATAATATTGATCCTATATTTTTTAACCGGGGCGGATCAACAACCCCCTCGAATATCAGCAGGGACAGAAATCAGCTTTCAAATCATTATGTCCGTGAGGTTCTGGAGCAGGAGGTATTTCCTTTTAAACAATCAGCAACAGGCCAGACATTAACACTGCCAACTTTTGATGTGGCGTATTATCCTATGTTAAGAGGGCAATATAATTACACCACAACCGGGGTTAATGGCGACGGTACATTATCTAACCCGCGTGATCGATGGGGAGGGATATTCAGGAAGGTTGAAAGCAACGATTTTGAAGCTTTGAATATTGAATTTATGGAAATGTGGATGCTGGATCCATTTATCTATAAGCCAAACAGCCAGGGTGGTGATCTTTATTTCAACCTCGGAAATATCTCGGAAGATATTCTTAAAGACGGACGAAAAGCGCTTGAAAATGGTCTGCCGCCTGATGCAGACCCTGCAAAAACCGATCAGACGGTATGGGGTAGAGTTCCGAAACTACAGCCCGTTATTCAGGCATTTGATAATAATGCAGATGCTAGAAAACTGCAGGATGTGGGGCTTGACGGACTATCAGATGATGGTGAGCGTATCCATTTCGGTACTTTTCTTAACCAGGTAAAAGGTCAGCTAAATCCTCAGGCTGCGCTGCAGCTTGAAGCCGATCCATCCTCAGATAATTTTCAATACTACCGCGGCAACGCTCTCGATCAGAACAATGCCGGTATCCTGAAGCGCTATGAACGATATAACCGGACGGAAGGTAACTCTAAAACACCTGAACAATCTCAACAGGAAACAGGTATTGAAAATTCAGCCTCTACGGCTCTGCCCGACGGAGAAGATATAAACCGCGACAATAATTCTACCAAGGCAGATGAATATTTTCAATATAAAATTTCCATTCGCCCACAGGACCTAGCCACAGTAGGGAATAATTATATAACTGATATTGTTCCCGCTACAGTGAAGCTTCCAAACGGCAGAACAGAAACTGTGCGATGGATCCAGTTTAAGGTTCCTATATCTGATTTTCAATCCAGGGTGGGTAACATCCAGGATTTTAAATCTGTAAGGTTCATCAGAATGTTCATGACCAATTTTGCTGATACCGTAGTTACCCGTTTTGCCAAGCTACAGTTAATCAGAGGGGAGTGGCGTCGTTATAATGCGGAAAATAATCCCTCAAAGGTTATTGTTGATCCTTCAATGGTGAATCCGGGTCTTGACAATTCAACCCTGGATGTCACTACAGTGAATATTGAGGAGAACGGAAAGCGTACACCTATACCTTATGTTTTACCTCCGGGAATAGAGCGGGAACGTGATTTTAGCAATTTCAGGGGAGAAACGCAGCAAAACGAACAATCTTTAGCCCTTAACGTAAAGAACTTAAGAGACGGTTATGGCAGGGCCGCTTTCAGAACTACCTACAATGATTTCAGGTCGTATAAGCGTATGGAGATGTTTATTCATGCTGAAGGTGACCAGGTGAGAGACAATGACATAAGTGCATTTATAAGAATAGGCAGTGACAACCAGGATAATTACTATGAATATGAGTTGCCGCTAAGAATAACCAATCCGGGAGCCCGCGACCCGTATTCTATATGGCCGGATGTTAATAAAATGGATATTGAATTGCGACTTTTCCAGCTGGCAAAAACAGCCCGGAATAATGCCGTTTTTAATGGTCAGCCATGGCCGGTAAATCGTCCGTTCAGGTATAGTGTCGGAACACATTCCATTACAGTTCTTGGTCAGCCGGATATGAGTAAGGTGCGGATATACATGGTTGGAGTGCGGAATCCGTTACGCAACCAGGCTGCACCCGGTAATGATGACGGTCTGGATAAAAGTGCACAGGTGTGGTTCAATGAATTGAGGCTTACAGACTTTGATGAACGCGGAGGCTGGGCAAGTACGGCCCGTTTGAATGCTAAACTCGCTGATTTTGGTGATGTAACTATTTCCGGAAGCAAGAGTACCTACGGTTTCGGTTCAATTGACAGGCGGGTGAGCGAGCGGAACCGTAGCGACGATATGTTTTTTGACATGTCAACAAGCCTTGAACTGGGCAAGTTCTTCCCTCAGAAAGCAGGTATTAAAATACCGATGTTCATTAACCTATCATCTCAGCTTAATACTCCGCAGTATGATCCGGGAACTCCTGATGTTGAACTGAGAACAGCGCTTAAAAATTCCTCGAAAAACCTTCGTGATTCTATTCGTAATAGTACCGAAGATTATACCACACGGAAGAGTATAAATTTTACTAATGTGAGGATTGTAAAAACTGATCCGAATAAAAAAAATCATTTATGGGATATTGAGAACTGGAATGCTACATATGCTTTCACTGAGTATGATCACCGGGATTTTATTAATGAAAGCACCATTCAAAAGACATATCGTGCTGGTTTACATTATAACTATTCCAATCCGTCAAAATCCTATTCGCCGTTTGCAAAAATTATTAAATCAAATACCCTGGCCCTGCTGCGAGATTTTAATTTTAGCCTGCTACCCTCTGTATTGAATTTTCAGATAAATGTAGACCGGCTTTATTCAGAAAATACACTCAGGGACAATGATCCAAATAATTTTATTCCGGTAACTACCACATTTAATAAGAATTTTCTGATGTCACGGTTGTATGGGATCAGCTGGAATTTAACCAGATCCCTGCAAATGGACCTGAATGCAACTAACTATTCTATTATTGATGAACCCGATGGGCGGATTAACGGATTGGTAAGGGATACCATCTGGGAAAATCTGAAGCGGCTGGGCCGGACAACAGATTATAACCATACCCTCAACCTGACCTATAATGTGCCGGTTAATAAAATACCTGGTCTTGACTGGATAAGCATGGCTGCACGTTATGGCGCTAATTTTAACTGGCGTGGCGAGCCTTTAATCACATTAAAAGATCCCAACCTGGATTTCGGAAATACCATTCAAAATTCCAGGGTGATGCAATTAAACCCAACACTAAGCTTCTCAGCATTATACAATAAGTTTGGGTTTATTCGTAAGTTAAATTCGGCTGATAATACAAATGGCTTCAGCAGGTTTCTGGTGAATGTTTTAACCAGTATAAAAACCATCAATGGAGCTTATACACGTACAGAAGGCACCTTTCTTCCCGGTTATCTTCCGCAGACTTCTTTCCTCGGTCAGGATTTTGACTCAAATGCTCCCGGATGGGATTTTGTATTCGGCAGCCAGCGGGACATTCGTGCAAGGGCTTTCCAAAATGGATGGATAACACGTGATTCCTTACAAAACCAGCTTTATTACAACACAGATAAGGAAGATATGAATTTTCGTGCGGTTGTTGAACCTATCCGCGACCTGCGAATAGAGTTAACATCCTTACGAAACCGGAATTTAAATTATTCCACTAACTTCAAATTCCTGCCATCAGCAAATTCATTTCAGAGCCTGAGTCCTGTAACTACCGGTGATTACAGCATATCCTTTTTTTCGTTGCGAACAGCTTTTAAAGAAAGTAACCGTACAACTAATTCAGATTTATTCAGGCAGTTTGAGCGTAACAGGTCAATTATTTCAGGACGGTTAGGTAGCCGGAACCCTAACTCTTCAGGCAGCTCCGGCGGTTTTGCCGAAGGTTATGGGAAAAATTCTCAGGATGTGGTAATAGCTTCATTCCTTGCGGCTTATACCGGTAAGGATGCAAGTTCCGTCAGTCTTAACCGCTTTCCTTCTTTCCCGATTCCAAACTGGCGGTTAACCTACAACGGGCTTTCTAAAAACAAGTTGCTGAGTGAAATATTCTCATCATTTGATATAACCCATGGTTACCGCTCAACATATAACGTAAATGGATTCAATTCTCTGATCAGATACCAGGAAGCCAACGGTGCAGTAAATGTTCGTGATGTAAATAACAATTTTCTTCCTTACTACCAGTTCTCCCAGGTTACGTTATTTGAGCAGTTTCTGCCGTTACTGGGTATTGACGTACGCCTGCGTAACAGCATGACTGCTAATTTCGAATTCAGAAAGTCGCGGGCATTAAGTTTAAGCCTGGCTAACAGCCAGCTGGCACAGCTGCAGGAAGCCGGAATAGTACTCGGCCTCGGTTACCGTACCTCTAAGTTCCGTTTTCCATTCGGTTTGTTCAGCAGTACAAAGCTTGATAATGATATGAACTTCAGGATGGATGTAGCAGTTAATGACAGGAAAACGGTAATTCACCGGGCAGATGTAGAGGATTCTGAAGTTTCATCAGGAGCAAAGAATATCACTTTACGTCCTTCAGTTGATTATGTGTTAAACCAGCAGTTTAATTTGCGCATGTTTTATGATGGTAGTATCACACAGCCATACACATCGCAAACGTTCTATACTTCGTTCAGTAATTTTGGTTTTAGTTTAAGATTTACCTTGCAGTAGCTATAGGTTAGTGCAGGGTCCCACCTCCTCACCGTCATTTCGATTGAGGGCCAGCCCAGACGAAGGGGTAAGAGAAATCTCGGTGTTAGAGGCACTACTGCCCGTTTGGCCCTGTGCAACTATGCCCGGGATATCTATCTTGCACAAACCCTTTACACAAGGTATATATGACGTGGCCTAGCGCTCGTTTGGGTAAGCTTGGATAGTACGTCCTTAACGAGTGCTTAAAATTGGACAGGCGATTGTATCGCCCTGTGTTTTGATGGGATCAGCAAATCAAAATCCGGACTTGCAAAATTCACCTGAACTCCTATTCAGGCGGACAAAGATCGCAGACTTCTTCGGGACCGGTTGTACCCTTGTTCGACCATCCTACGTTCACGAACGTAGGATGGTCGAAGTTGTCCCGAAGAAGGCCCGGCCAAAACCAGCATCTGATAA
>DASWTL010000182.1:0-18087 GCA_036402155.1 Sphingobacteriaceae bacterium
GTTTAGCATATTTCATATGGTTTAACGCTTTCAGATTAAATTTACAAGGAACAGTTTTTTATTGATATTGGTTACTAAACATTGGCCATAACATTGCGATTGCTTTTTACAAACTAAATCAGTTTTCGCCTGGTCAAATCATTTACAGGTTACCACATAAGCAAAATATCCTGCGCGGTTTACCAAAAAAGTCCCAACCAAAAGTATTCGATATAAGGGATCTTTAATCTCAAAAAGGTGGGATATAATCTCAAAAGAAAACTAGACTTGTTGGCCCGAGACCATAGAATTTGTAATCCGTAATAATTGATCGTATCGAACCGGCAGAGTTACGTTGATTAGTTTCACTAACATGCGTTTTGTCTGACCCAAGGAAGAAGTGTCCATTTTAACACGGTTATCCATCAAATAACTAAGAAAAAAACGTGATTCACCGGTATACTAATCTTTCCCGGGCTTTATGTTTTTTATGCTGAACTGCATTTCCGGCTTAAAACCAGGATTGGCTTTCGTTGGTATTGGAGCCTGTACCTGTTTTTGCCATCGAAGTAACTCGTCATGGAGCTTTTTTACCATATCCGGACGTTGTAAAGCGAGGTTATTTCGCTCCCCCAGATCATCTTTCAGATTATAAAGTTCCAAAGCGCCATCTTCATAATATTCATGCAGCTTCCAGGTGCCCATTCTAATTACTGCACCCGGTCGGGTACGGAACACCGGATCACGTCCTTCATCCGTTGCCGGATCATAAGCCTGAAGATAGATAGGAAAATGCCAGTACAACGGACGCTCCGCCAGTTTACCACCTTTCAGAACAGGCAAAATGCTGATACCATCAAAGATCTTAGCTGGCTTCTTAATAGATAAGATATCCAGAATTGTGGGATAAAAATCAAGATTGGTTACAGGAATATTGGTTTTACTACCTGCTTTAATATTCCCCGGCCAGCGTACCAGCAGAGGTACGCGGATTCCGCCTTCATAATAAGATCCCTTGCCCGCTCTTAACGGTGCCTGATCAGATATCCTCCGGATGCCGCCGTTATCGGAAGTGAAGATCACAATTGTATTGTTGGATAAATTCAATTCCTGCAGTTTTTTCATTATGCGACCCACATTGGTATCCACAGATTCAATCATAGCGGCATACGTTTCATTCTCCTGACCCTTAACGTGCTTGTTCTTATATTTTTCTTTAAGACTTTCCGGCGCCTGCAATGGTGTATGAACAGCAAAATATGGCAGATATAAGAAGAAAGGCTTCTTTTTACGGTTATCAATAAAAGAAAGAGCTTCGGTAGTCAGCCTGTCGGTTAAGTATTCACCGGGTTTGCCATCCGTTAAACTTGCATTTTTATAAGGAGAAAAATAACTTGGTGGATGCCCCTGATGGGTTCCGGCGATGTTAATATCAAAGCCCTGGGTTGTCGGATCGTCTCCTAAATGCCATTTACCAATAGAACAAGTTTGATAACCCGCTTTTTGAAGCGCCTCAGGAAGGGTAAAAATACCATCTGGCAAAGTCTCATTATTTTTGATTGGGATTAGCTTGCGTGAAGCCTTATCGCCTCTTTCTGATGTTCCAACAGTATAAATTCCATGGCGCGGCGTGTTCTCGCCGGAAATCAGACATGCTCTGCTTGGTGCGCAGTTGGCGGCAGCAGTATATGCATTGGTAAAAAGCATACTTTCGCCTGCCAGTTTATCCAGATTTGGAGTTTCATAAAACCTGCTTCCCATAAAAGCCTGATCTTTCCAACCCAGATCATCGGCAACTATCAGAATGATGTTGGGCCTGCTGTCAACCTTTTGAGAAAATGCAGATTGCTGGTTTAAAAAAATAGCCAGGGAAAGTAAAATGATGAATTTAAAATTGCTCATGAATGCTTTAAATTAGGGTACCCTTCGAATGCTCAATATACTCCGGCCATCCGGTTTACTCCCCCCCACCTCTATTCTCTTTTTTGCCTGCTTTTTTAGGATCATAGTTAGGATTAGGTGTGGGCATCTGAGCATTTACATCCTGTCTCCAGCTAAGCATCATTGTTTTCAACTGATTTAGTTTTTGAACATTCTGGCCGGCCAGATTCCTGGTTTCACCAATATCATCCTTAAGATTATACAATTCATAATGATCGTCTTCGAAATACTGGATCAGCTTCCAATCACCATACCTTACCGAACCGTGCGGATTGTCAAGATGATAATGAGGGTAGTGCCAGAATAGCGGCCGGTCATAATGTTTTTTACTCAATATTACCGGCAGCAGACTTTTTCCGTCCACCTCCTTAGTTTGTTTAATTCCCGCCGCATCCAGAACTGTAGAATAGATATCCTGAGTAATAACAGGCTCATTTAATACTTTTCCGCCTGCCAGTTTCCCCTTCCAATATATGATAAGAGGAGTACGCGTTCCCCCTTCGTAGGCCCAGCCCTTACCATTTCTAAAAGGCTTACTGGTTGAAACAGGTGCTAAAGAACCATTATCTGATGCAAAAATGATAAGCGTATTATCCAAAACCCCCTTTTCATCCAGCTTCTTTATTACCCTGGCTATACTTTCATCAACGCTTTCGATCATTGCTGCATATTCCGGGTTTTTCTGCGGATGTGGTTTGCTTAGAAGCTTCCGGTACTTTTCTGTTTTATCTTTTTTCCCCTGTATAGGTGTATGAACTCCATAATGTGCAAAATTCAAAAAAAACGGAGTTTTGGAAGTGTGCTGATCAATCAGTTTTATCGCTTCATCAGTCAGCCGGTCAGTGAGATACTCATCTTTTGGGCCATCAGTTAGCCGGGCAAGTCCGTAAGGTGAAAAATAACCGTTATACTGGCCATTCTTATTTGGAGATCCTTTAAAGTTACCGGCAATGTTCACATTGAATCCCTGGTTTTCAGGCCAGTACTTTTCGTCATCGCCTAAATGCCACTTGCCGACATGCCAGGTGGTATAGCCCTTTTCTTTTAATGACTCCGCCATCGTTTTTTCTTCAACAGGAAGGTACATTGTCCAATCAGGCACCGACAGCTTCTCCCAGGGCCTGTTCTGCCCTTTGATCCAATCCGTTAAATGCAGTTTTGCCGGATATTTTCCTGTCATTAGTGCCGCTCTTGTAGGTGAACACACCGTACAGGCTGAATAAGCATTTGAAAATCTCACCCCTTTGGAAGCGAGCTGATCAATAGCCGGAGTTTTATAAAAATCATTCCCGTAAGAGCCCAGATCCTGCGAGCCCATATCATCGATAAAAAAAATCACAACATTAGGTTTGCCAGGTGATGCACTTACCTGGCTATAGCTTATTTTAGCCAGAAGCAGTATACCTGCTATCATAGCATATTTCAATGTCTTCATAATATTAGTTTAAGATAGCTCTGTCCGGTTGTTCTGAAATTAGTTACAATCAAATGTATCTCTGCTGGTCTATTACTCTTTCTCAAATATGTGGAATATTATCTCATCTATACTACAGTGAAGACAGAATATCCGTCAGATTGGAGTAACCTACCAGAATTGTAATTCATTCCATTAAAAAAGAGGCATAACGAGTTGATCTGTAAGGACAAATCCGGTTGCGGTGTCCATAACCCTCACGAAGTTAATTTACCTCGTGAGGGTTTTCCTGTTTAATTTAGAATTTCTCCAGCTCTTCTGCTGTAAACGGCTTTTCGCGGCTATTGAATCTTTTTCTTACCTCAATTACTTCTTCTCTGGTTACTACGGGGGCGGTATTGTTCCAGGCGTTTCTTATAAAGCTCAGCAGCTGGGCAATATCCTCATCCACAATATCTTTATTGCTTCCCAAACCCGGCATATCGCCATTTATCTCCGGTGCTTTATACACTTTATGATTAACCTTTATCGGACCAGTTAACCCAAACAACAAAATGGCAATAGCTTTATCCTTCTTACCGGTTACCCACTCCGAATTATTCAAAGGCGGGGCCAGAAACTCAACACCATTGCCATCAGTGCCATGACATGGCTGGCAGGTTGACGAATAAAGTGAGTATCCTCTGGGAAATTGCCTTCTTAATACATTGATATCCTTATTTTTCAAATCGCTGCTTATATCAGCCATGACTTTCTTTAACCTTTTGTTTATAAGGCTCGAATCAGGATTTAATTTAGCCAATTGCTTTGAAAACAGTGTTTCCTTATCCTTTAAATTGGTTAGGATGGCGTCGGCTACATAGGCATCCCCGGCATACGCAATTGAAAGGCGCGTCAATAACCGATTAGCCGAGGCTTTATCAAACGCGTCTATGAGCCTGATCTGAAATGCAAGATAAGGTGCTGTAAGCGTGTCCTTTTCTAAACTCATTTGTTCTAATACAGGCACGTATTCTTTATAATTTCCGGCGTCAACCACCGAAGGTAATACGCTTAAGGCCTGGGCTCGTACTTTCCAGTCGCCATGTTTCATCAAAGGGATGATATCCGCCGATTTTAAAGCTTCCAAACCTTCCATTGTCCATAACGCATGTGCAATAACCCTGGAATCTGCTGACTTTAAAAGTCTCCGAAGGTCAGAAACCACAGATAAGTTTTTGTCGTCTACAAGCATTTGCTGCGCTTTATCTCTTACCCAGCCGTTTTCATGCTGCAGGAGTTTTACCAGCTTCGCCGGATCGGATGGCATCATAACGGGTTTTACAGCACTATTTTTGGGAATAATTTTATAGATACGACCACAATCAACCGGCGCAGCAAGATTTCGTGCCTCCACCTGCTTTTTCAGATAATCCGTTAGAAAAGACTTATGCTGTATTATTCCCCGGTACATATCAACCACATACAACGCACCATCCGGACCATTATATAAGCTTACAGGACGAAAGCGTTCGTCAATACTGGTGAGAAACTCTTTCCCTTCATAAGCCTGTTTTCCGGTAACCGTATAGCCGTTTTCTTGAATAACATTTCTTTTGATAAGATTAGCAGCCGGTTCGGCAACAAAAGCATTGTTATAGTATTGCTTGTCAAATAAATCACCCCTGTAGATAACCGGTCCGCAGGCTGCAGTAAATTTTTGGAGCCGCAGGCTATCATCCAGAATATTTTCTTTATATCCGCGATTTACACCCGGGGTAGGTCTGGCTGGAAATACCCGATTGTCTGAAATCAGTCTTTCTTTAAACCCATTTACCGATCGTAAATTTGTATTGTGAGCGCCCAGTCCTGGAGCAAAAAAGTCGCCTAATAAATTCTGCGAATTATTATTGTAAAATAAGCGCCCGAAATCGTCCTGTGATATCCCCCATTGTCCTCTTAAATGCGTCCTCTCGATCAGCCATTTATCGCCCTTTTTCCGATAACGCTTCTCTGATCCTCCACTATATATCCAATTATCCATTGCCCTGAATAAGCCGTTAGACTGCGCCTCAACGTTTCCTCCTTCAGTGTAAGCCTCATCTATTAATATTTTTTTGCCCGGTTTGTCATTTACAATCTTATAATACCATAAGCGTGGCGGTTCAGCTACGAGAATACCATTTTCGATAAGGCAGATTGCTCGCGGTAAAACAAGTGAATCAAGAAAAACTTTGCGGCTATCCGCTACGCCGTCTCTATCTGTATCCTCAATGATAACAATCTTTCCATTTGGCCTCTCTTCTCCTGTCCCTTCTGCATTTGGCATGTAGCCCTGCATCTCCACTACCCACATCCGGTTTTTATTATCAAAATTCAGAGCTACAGGTGTACTTACCAAAGGTTCGGATGCAACCAGTTCGATGTCAAAACCTTCTTCAATAGTAAAGAGGCTCAGCGACTGTTGCGGAGATACTATTGGCGCGGTTTCTAATATCTGCTGTCTGGGTATGGTGTCTTGTGGTTCTATGGTCTGAGCCGGCATTTTCACAGAACTACAATTAATTATTATACAGGCAATGATGCCGGAAAGTAAGATATATGCTACTTTTTTATTCATATTCAGATAGATTTCAAAAGAATGTTCCTGGTGAATGTTTATTGGTGGGACCTGATTCGAAGTGATTGAAATTGCACATAACAGGATGTGACCCCGCTTAATATAAACGTGCATATCGCAAAAAACTGAATACCTCATGAACTCCCCACACCGTGGAACCGTGTATAATTATCGTTAAGTTCGTTATACAGTAGGCTCCCAACCCGGTTGGTACTCCCTTTTCCAGTATTTATTTGCTTCCGGACTATTCAGAATATGTCCGGTATTAGAGTCTATATTTAATGTCTGACCACTGCGTTGAGCAATATTACCCAATTGTACAAGCAGCGTACTCTTATGCCCACTGATAATATCAGAGCTCAACATAACGCCTTCACGGATACCTGAAAAGAAATTCTGAATATGAATTGCATCCAGCGCCTGAGAAGGATTTGTTACATTTCTTGCATCAATAGTGATATCATTCTTTACATCCTTAACCACCTTATTGTTCATATCAAAGATGGTATAGGAGTTCCCTGCAGTAATCTGTAACGATCCCTTTTCACCAAAAAACACTACGCCAACAGAAGAATTTTCAATAGTGCGTCCATTACAGCTTCTTCCCTCCCACGTCATTGCAGTATTATTATCAAATTCAAGTGAAATAACTTGTGTATCAGGCGTTTCCCAATCATCTGTATAATGAAAACGGCCTCCCGAAGAAGTAACTTTATTCGGATAATCTACTTTCAGTCCCCAACGTGCCAGATCAACCATGTGAGTTCCATTGTTTAAAGCTTCCCCGGTTCCCCAGTTCCAGAACCAGTGCCAGTTATAATGGATCAGATTATCCTTATATGGCCTGCGGGGAGCCGGTCCCTGCCACAGCTCATAATTAAGCCATTCCGGCACAGGAGCCTCCTTACCTATTCCAATGGAAGGCCGGTTGTTAGTGTACCAGGTTTTTGCGAAATAAGGTCGTCCGATCACCCCTTCGTGCAATTCCTTTATCGCCTGTTTGATATTAGGCCATGAACGACGCTGGTTACCCATCTGAATAACATTCTTATATTTAGCTGCAACAGCCATCAAAAGTTCGCCCTCATGAGGATTATGGCTGCATGGCTTCTCCAGGTAAACGTGTTTTCCTGCTTTTGAGGCAAGAATAGCCGCAGGTGCATGCCAATGATCCGGCGCCGCAATAACGATAGCATCCAGATCTTTCTTTTCCAGCGCTTTTCTAAAATCTGGAATTGCTGAAGGCCTGCTGTTCTGTATTTTCTCAACTGTTGAGATACAGGTAGCGGCTGCACGCGAATCCACATCACACACATGTATAATTTCACAGTTCTTCTGAGCCGAAAAGTTTTTTGAAAGAGCCAAACCACGTGCGTTCACTCCCATCATGGCAACTTTAATACGATCATTTGCCCCAATGATACCGGCATAGCTTTTAGCGCTGAAGCCGGGAAGAATACCTCCAAAGGATATTGCAGCAGCACCGGTTAAGGTAGATTTTATAAAATTTCGCCGGTTTTGGTCTGTTTTCTTACTTTCTTTCATGATTTAGAAGTTGGACGGGATGTTGAAATTATACTTTAAAGGTACATAAGTTTTTATTTCCTTCCTGCATAAGGCAGTAGTGAATGTTTCTATTTATAGCAATTTTAAGTTCCACCCAGTCTGCAATACTTTCAAAAATTGGTAGGTTTGATTATGACAGGCTCTCTTTAAATTTGCAGCTGAGGTCTAAATTTGCCCCACCTGTTTATCCGCCCAATCCTACTTGGATAGATCAAATTCAACTGTGTTTAAACTCTGTGATAGATCTTACGGAGTTTGACTTAAGTTTATCCGGGAATAATACTAATCAGTATCGTTTTTAATCTATTTCAAAGCTAAATTCGTCATAAGGCTGTGTACGCCAGGCTAAATGCTGTGTTTTGGGTGATATTCCAAAGAACGGAGAAAATGTACTTACTTTAACTGTTTTATCATCCGGAAAGAACTCCAGTATCCGTAGCCATCCATCGCCTCCGTTGCCAAACCAACCGCCACCTAACGCCTGAGCATTAAACGTTAACTGCTGTATCTTCTTTCCTGCCGCATTTTTATCCGTACGGAAAGCAATATGTGCCTTCTCATCATCCGGAGCTCCAATATGCCCTGACAGAACCATACCTATATTTTTAGATGGCTGAATAAGGTTTTTAAACATCGATGCACCATAGTTCACATCCTTAACAGCGTACTTTTCTTCCTGTATATGCTCATTCAGAGCGTTAAGGTAGGAATGAGTTAATATAATCACTGTATGATCTTTGTATTTATCCTGACCCGTGACTTTTCTTGCCCATGATAACACGGTATCTCTTGGCGCAAATTCAAGATTCAATACCAAAAATTTTTTTCCCTTCGGTGATTGGATTTCAAAAGATGCATTTTCCAGGGTGGGGATACCGTCAATATTGGTTGTTACATCTCTTAATATCTGTTGGTTTAAGGGATTTTTATCCACAGGAAAGTATGTATTGAAGTTTGATTTTCGGTTTTCGGCGGCAACATATCCGTAATCATGATTACCGGCAGCAGTTACATAAGGAACTTTTCCATCCAGCCGGTTAAATGCTTTCGAAACTGCCGCCCATTGTGCTTTGCTGGGCTGGTTACTGGCTTTACCATTCGGGTTAATTAATTCATTCTGTTCAACCAGATCACCGGTGCACAATACAAGCTTAATATTTAATTTCTCGATATTTTCACTGATCCAGGCGGTCATTAATTCAAATAAAGGCTGGTTACGCTCATACTTCACATATGTCTGCGGATCAGGCAGTAGGATCATCGACCATGAACCGGCTTTTGTTAACTTCGGAGCCGTATACTTCTGCTGTGCAAATAAACTTCCATTAACGGAGAAAGCAATCAGAAACAACAAGGATAATCTTTTAAAACAATTCATCTTATAATTTTACAAATCAAAAAATCAACTCGTTACCGTTACGGTTTATCCCCATCTTTAACACATCTAAAACCTAAATTATTCGATGCGCTATTTATCTCACCCTTTCCACGGCTTCCGGGCCGGTACCGGACGCAATATTCATCGCTGCATAAGAATGATCCGCCGCGCTGCACACGTTTAACCAAACCAGGCTCGTCGGGGTCATGACTATCTGTTGGACCCTGAGGATTTTTAGCAGGGCTATTTTGGTAATAATCAGGCCTGTAAAAATCATTACACCATTCCCACACATTACCGTCCATATCATACAGTCCGTACCCATTAGCCGGAAAGCTTTTCACCGGGGCAACATCCATATAACCATCTTCACCGGTATTTGCATCAGGGAAATTACCCTGGTAAATATTTGCCATCCACTTTCCGCCAGGCTTTAATTCAGAACCCCAGTAATATTGTTGTCTGCCTTTGCCCCCTTGTGCCGCATACTCCCATTCCGCTTCAGTAGGCAACCGTTTACCGGCCCATTTTGCATAAGCCATTGCATCGGTATAACTGATATGAACAACCGGATCGTTGGGTCTTCCTTGAATTGAGCTTTCAGGGCCATGCGGGTTGCGCCAGCTTGCGCCGGGAACGTAACGCCACCACTGCAAAGGATTATCCAAAGAAACCTGTTGAGCAGGCGGGGTAAAAACGCCGGATCCCGGGACCAGGCTTTCTGCAGGCACACCTGGAAAATCTTCAGGATTTACCGGCTGTTCTGCCACCGTTTTATATCCTGTGGCAGTAACAAACTTTTCGAACTCTGCATTGGTAACTTCGTGTTCGTCCATCCAGAAACCGTCCAGGGTAACCTCATGAATTGGCATCGCATCATGGAAAGCAGGATCATCAGATCCCATTTTAAAGGTAGAGCCGGGGATCCAAACCATTTTTTCAGGTACGGTATCTATAGCTGCATTACTTGAATCTATTACTTTAGAATTTTGCTTACAGGCGGGTATGGCAATTGCCACCACACCGCCAAACAAAAAAATTGCTATGTGTTGTCTCATCGATAAACTTTCACTTTCTGACTCTAAACGCCAGAAAGTACTAAATATTCATTTTCTTCAATTCTTTAACCGCATAATCGCAGGCTCTTGCCGTAAGCGCCATATAGGTTAAAGAGGGATTCTGGCATGCAGATGAAGTCATACATGATCCGTCTGTAATAAATACATTAGGCACATCATGCATCTGGTTCCATTTGTTTAGCACAGATGTTTTTGGATCATTTCCCATGCGCGCAGTACCCATTTCATGAATTGCCATTCCGGGGAAACATCCGTTATCATAAGTTTTCACATCTTTAATCCCTGCATTTTCGAGCATTTCGGCTGCATCGTTCTGCATATCGATACGCATTTTGGCTTCATTCTCTTTAAACTCGCAATCTATGGCCAAAACCGGCTGTCCCCACTTATCCTTTTTGGATTTATCAAGCGTAACCTTGTTTTCATAATAAGGAAGCATTTCTCCAAAACCCATCAAGCCCATTTTCCATGGTCCTGGTTTTGTTAATTCCTCTTTGAAATCTGCACCAAAATTCAATTCAGCCACATCCCGCTGCCAGCCGGTACGACTTGCCCCGCCCTGGTAACCGAAACCACGCAAATAGTCACGCTTATCTCCTCCGATATTTCTAAATCTTGGAACATAAACACCATTGGCACGTCTTCCATAATAATATTTATCATCAAATCCTTCGGCAACGCCTGAAGCTCCTGTACGGAAGTGATGATCCATCAGGTTATGGCCTAACTGTCCGCTTGAATTTCCAAAACCATCAGGAAATACATCTGACGTTGAATTCAGCAGTAAGAAAGTGGTTCCCAGAGTTGACCCGTTAACAAAAATGATTTTGGAATAAAACTCCATGGTCTCATTGGTCTCAGCATCAATAACCCTTACACCGGTAGCACGTTTTTTGTCCTTATCGTATAAGATGGTATTGACAATGGAGAAAGGCCGTAAAGTAAGATTTCCGGTTGCCACTGCTGCCGGCATTGTAGATGACTGGGTGCTGAAATAAGCGCCGAAAGGACATCCTCTGCTGCACAGGTTCCGGTACTGACATGAACCCCGACCGTTATGTGCCTGGGTAAGATTTGCTACCCGGCCAATTGTTAAAACCCGCGAGCCTTTGTACTGTTCGGCTATACGATTCTTAACATGCTTCTCTACACAATTCAATTCCATCGGCGGAAGAAAATGGCCGTCTGGCAACTGTACCAGGCCCTCATTCTGACCGCTTATACCTGCAAATTTTTCTACATAATCATACCATGGAGAAATATCCTTATACCTGATAGGCCAATCGATTGCAATGCCCTCGCGCTTATTTTCTTCAAAATTAAAGTCGCCAATGCGATAGCTTTGTCTGCCCCACATTAACGATTTCCCGCCGACATGAAATCCCCTGTACCAGTCAAACCGTTTGGTTTCAGTGTATGGGCACTCCAGGTCATTAACCCAGAACTTTTCATTGAATTCTGAGTATGGATAATCCCTTATCTGTACAGGGTGCGTTTTTTTCTGTTCCTCGGTCAGTTTGCCCCGGTGCTGAAACTCCCACGGAGCTTTGGTTGCAGTATCATAATCTTTAACATGTTCAATATTCCTTCCACGTTCAAGCAGCAATACCTTCAACCCTTTTTCAGTTAATTCTTTTGCGGCCCATCCACCGCTTATTCCCGAGCCTACAACAATGGCATCGTATGTGTTCTGCTCAGCAGCTTTATTATTTACGTTCATACTTAAATTTTAAAGGGCCCACGTTTTTTGTCCTGGTTTTAAATCAATACATCCCTCATATTTACCCGGAACAGGTACATATGCTAATGCTTTGGTTGCGCCGATCTCGGATGTAAAATACCCAAGTAAAGTTAATTCGCGTATCAGCTGGAAGAAATAGGTTTTCTTTTCGGGCTTTTTGGTAAGGGTTTGGTTGTTGTTTTTTTCCGAATCAGCTCTTTCCTTTTCAGTCTCCTCTTCCTGGGTTCTTGATTTTACAGTTTTATCTGCAATTTCTCTCAGAACCTGATATTTTTCCTGTGGATTAAGCTGCACAAAGCTGTTTTTGAATTTTGATTCAGACAATTCCTCTACTTCAGCAAGACCGTCAACGAAAGTCTCCTGAATGTTCTCAGGGTAACATTCCCGGATCATCATAGCAATAAACGGTCCTACACCGGCAGCTTTTGCTCCTGGAGTATCGGTATCAGGAATAATAACATCTGATATTTCGGTTATAAGTGTCTCCTGGTCAGGAGATAACAAGTTGCCACTGTCTGACTTTTTTTCAGTTGGTGTGCAACTCTCAAATAACACACTGAATGTTGATGCAGAAATAGTACCGCCTAATAGCAGCGCAACATTCCGCAATGCCTCTCTTCTCTCCATATATTTTACATGATTAGTATGATTAATCTATATTCCTTTAAAACAGACCAGAACTACTATTAAAATAAGATCTGAAATGTAAATTTATTTATTTATAGAGTTATTTCAGTAATTATACTGCTTTTAAAACCAATTCTTTCAGCAACAGCAATGATTTTCTCGTTTTCATTTATCTTTATGGGATGCTGATAGACCTTCCATGCTTTTTTATCCGGATTCTGTCCCTTATTCACCACCTGATAAGAAATTGACGCTCCACCGGTTGCAGATTTAATTAAAAAGGCTCCTGATTGAATGTAAAATTCCGGCTGCGCTGTAACCGGTTGAATCATACCAGGCCACATTCGCTCTACCCATTCTTTTTCAGGGATAAAACCTTTATCATCAACCCTTTTCATCCAATCTGCCAGTTCGCTTCTCAACTCGTTCAACTTTTTTAAATGCTTCGGGTCTGATGCCAGATTATGAAATTCATATGGATCAGCCTCGGTATCATATAATTCCTCCGGAGCTTTACTCTTTCTAAACCATAAAGACTGGACTTCATTTAGTTTTCCATCTTTCTCATACCGGAGCAATTCATTCATTATACCCATTTGCTTTCTGTATGCTATATTCTGAATGTATGGTTTTTCAGGCTGAAAGTTTTTAATGTATTTGAACCGGTTATCCCGTACTGCCCTAACCATATCATACTCACTGTCCATGCGGTCGCGGGCTGCGTAAATGTATTTACGGGGTTTACCTTTCTCAATACCCGCAAAAGCTACCCCCTGCATATAATCCGGGATCTTAATTCCAGCCAACGATAAAGTTGTCGGTGCAAAATCAACAAAACTTATCAGATCTTCATTCACCGTGGCTGCCAGCCTTTTATCCGGAAAACGAATGATCATAGGGATATGCAGTCCGGTATCATATATTTCCCTTTTTCCTCTTGGCAGCGGGCCGCCATTATCCGAGAACCAGATTATGATGGTATTATCAAGCAGACGATCATCTTCCAGCTGTTTTAACTTTTCACCTACCTGCTTATCCATTTCTATAATATTGGAATACATGCGGGCCAGATCCTTACGAATTACAGGTGAATCAGGGTAATATGGGGGCACAGGAACTTTGGCAGGATCAACTAAAAGCGGATCGTTTTTCTTTTCCCAAATCTGGGATTCATGAGTGACATTAAAAGTAAAAACTGAAAAAAAAGGCATTCCGGCCGGGCGGTTTCGCCAGTGAGCTTTGCCGCTGCTTTCGCTCCACCCTGACAGCGGAGCTACAAACTGATAATCTTGTTTGCTATTGTTTGTACAATAGTATCCGTTGATACGCATAAGCTCACTAAACATTTTAACTTCCGGAGGTAATACCACAGAATAATCAGGGATCCATGCTTGAGGATATGTTTTTAGCGTACGCATATTGTTTGTCCCGATGCTTGTTGGGTACATTCCTGTAATAAGGCATGAGCGGCTTGGTGCACAAACTCCTGAAACATCAAAGACATTTTTATAGATGATCCCCTCCCTGGCTAATCGATCAAGATTTGGGGTTTTAATAGTTGAATCGCCATAATAGGCCAGATATGGACTAATATCCTCGGCTATGAACCATAGAATATTAGGCTTATTCGCTTGAATTGGCTTCTGAGCCCATGCAACAGAGTTGCAAATAATACAACAGGCCAATAAAGTCCCGGTAAACTTCTTCCGGACTATCCTCAAACTACAATATCTCATATTTTGCCTGATCATTTCTTAGGCAGCCAGATTTTCTTTTCAGGATATTGTCCTTTATCTCCAGTTTCTGCGATCCAATTAGCCAGAATTTTTTGCATTTCTGCCAGCTGCTTTCTATAAGCAGGCAGCTTTGCCAGATTATTTATTTCATACGGATCTTTTGTAATATCATAAAGTTCTTCGTCTGGTTTTTTCGGAGCAACAAATAACTTCTGAGCAGGAGTTAGTTTGCCTTCTGCATTTAATTGCTTAAGCAAATTCCACACGGGGTATTGCGTTTCTTTATATTTATTTGATTGCATATATGGCTTTTCAGGCATATAGTTTTTTATGTACTTAAACTGTTTTGTCCGTACACAGCGCATTTTGTCAACGGTTTCATCCATTCGATCCCTGGCAGCAATAATATAGCTGCGCTTTTCAGCTTTTGGCCCAAATATCACCCTGCCTTCTATATGTTTTGGTGGATCTATTCCGGCTATTTGAAGGATGGTTGCGGAAATATCTATGGCACTTATTAAACCGGAGTTTACAGATCCAGGCTTTAACTGACCAGGCCAGCGCATTATAAACGGAATTTTTATACCTCCATCATAAACAAATTGCTTATCACGAACCATGCAGCGGCCATGATCACTGGTAAAGATCACTACTGTATTTTCAGACAAGCCTTCATCTTCTAATTGCTTAAGCAGGTTACCTACATAGGAGTCCATTAACTGAATAGATTCCAGGTAGGTTGCCCAATCCTCACGCGCTACAGCATGGTCTGGGTAATAAGGCGGCAATATTACCTTATCCGGATCAATCTGAGGCTGGTGCTTTTGAACTGCCCCTTTCCAAATTCCTCCCCGGTGTGTAGCACTGATCATTATTTGTGCAAAGAAGGGTTGATTTGGTTTTCGTCCTTTCCAGTTATAGCTATCAAAAATGGATTTATTAAGGTTAAAGTTGTAATCAGTTTTGCCATAGCCTGTAATCCCATTCTCCTTTAATTCACCCAATACGTTATAGTATCCTGCATGATGTAAATATTCTGTTATTGGCTTTACATGTGCGGGTAACTCATAACCATCATCGCGGTGACTGCGATGATTTTGAGCATCAATACTCGTTTGGTACATTGCCGTTATTAATGCCGACCTGCTAGCCGAACAAACCGGTCCCGTTGCAAACGTATTGGTAAAACGCATACCTTCAGATGACAGCTTATCGAGATTAGGTGTTTTAACCAGAGTATCACCATAGCATCCGAGTTCCAGACTCATATCTTCAGTTATTATCCAGATAATATTGGGCTTATCAGACAGATTAACTGTTTGAGCTGCAGAAATACCAAAATGAAGTACTAAAAAAATAAATGTAAGAACTGTATATCTGTTCATAAGCGATTAAAGTTACTTTATACGCGAGCCGAAGCTAAAAAATCATATCTGAACTCATACAATTACTATACGAGCGGACAGGTAGGATTGAGACTTCACAAACCTAAAACAGCCCATAAAAACCAAATGCAAACTGAGAGGAATTCATATTCATCAGTTTGCATTCTTTACTATTTGTAGTTTAGTAATTAAACTCCAAGCGACCACCCTTCGCGGTACTCTCTTTTTACAAACTGGTTAGCCGCATCAAAATTGGTTACCTTCATATTTTCACTATCCCATTCGTATGTAATGTATCTTCCCGGGTAAGTAGCTCTTCCGTTGGCCAGCGTTTCCTTTATATCGTAACCTCTGATTGCCAGGTTGGCCATTAATGTTGCTTCAGTTAAAGGTCCGGCTTTTTCAAATGGAGAACTCACCTCCATTTTACCATACCCTGCAATGCTCGCTTCAACCCATTGACCGTAATGACCATCGGCCTGACCAGGAACACGGGTTATAGTTTCAGGCACGTTTATTTCATCATTTTTGGAAAGAGGAAGCAATCTTGGATTTGCACCCCATGAGTTAGCCATCATCTTACCTTTTGTACCGATAAATAACATGCCGTTCTTACCATCACCAAACATTTCACTTCCTTCCAGTTCTGCGGGACGCGCCGGCTGAATACCACCGTCCATCCAATGGAGTGTAATATCACCCTGAGTCTTGGCAGTTTTTGGAAAAGTTAACGTTGCGTGGCTTGATGGCGGGCAGCTTTCAGGAAAATATCCAGGTTTACCTCGATCCAAAAACACGGTACCAACACTTGCCTGTACATTTTTAGCGTGAGTAAGATCAAGCATACGAAACGCCGGCTCAATCAGATGTGGCCCCATATCACCTAATGCGCCGGTACCATAATCCCACCATCCGCGCCAGTTAAATGGAACAAGTTTATCTACAAAATTTTTCTGCTGAGCGGTACCTAACCATAAATTCCAGTCTAACGTTGCCGGAATCTGTGCCGGAACAGCCGGCCATTGAATTCCCTGCGGCCAGATCGGACGGTCTGTCCATGCATACACCGTATGAACATCTCCAATCAAACCGGCATTATACCACTCCGTTAATTGTCTTGTACCGTCAATAGACGCTCCCTGGTTACCCATTTGTGTAACAACCTTGTATTTTTTGGCAGCCTCAGTTAACATGCGTGCCTCATATATATCATGGGTTAATGGCTTTTGAACATACACGTGTTTACCAAGTTGCATAGCATGCATGGTTATAATTGCATGGTTATGATCAGGTGTTGATACAGAGACCGCATCAAACTTTCTGGCCTTCTTGTCAAACATCTCGCGCCAGTCCTTATAATATTTGGCTTTCGGGAATGCCTTTCTGGCTGCTGCTGACTGAACATCGTCAACATCACATAAAAATTCAATTTCTGCCTTACCTGATTTATGGAAATATGAAATATCAGAATAACCTTTCCCTCCAACTCCTACAGCTGCAATAGCCAATTTATCGCTTGGAGCTGTAAAACCATTTCCGCCAAGAACATGCCGGGGAACAATCATAAAGCCTGCTGCTGCTGTTGATGCTGTTTTTATAAAATCTCGTCGCGTGTTAAGAAGTTTTTCGTCTTTTTTGATATTCATAATAACTTTTAATGTATGATTATTTTTTATGGCAAAATATTAAAAAAAATTATAATAATCTACTGGTTTGACATGTAATGATCCAAATACTTACCCGGCTGCCACTATTAAAACGCAGAAAGTTATTTTTTTTATTTAGTCTCTCTAACTTTCCTAAGTAATTCTGAAAGCTCTTTCACTTTGGCAGGATACTTTTCTGCCAGGTTATTGCTCTCACCGATATCATCCTTTAAGTTATAAATCTGGGGTTCAGGACTATTTCCAAGCTCAATGTTGGTATGAATATTTCTTTTAGGGCCAGGACCGGCTTCTATATATTTCCAGTTGCCTTTAATAATTCCTAACCTATTATTTAACGATTGCTGAACAATATATTTTCTTCCATCTTTTGAACCAAGCAATGTTTCAAGTTGATTAAAACTGTCTGAAGCATTTCCTGCTGTTACCTTAACACCCGTTAATGCTGCTAATGAAGCATAAAAATCAACCTGACTAAATAATGCTTCCGATACTGCACCGGCTTTGATCTTTCCGGGCCATCTTACAAGCAGCGGCACGCGTGTCCCAGCTTCAAAAGCGCTATATTTTCCTCCGCGCATTTTGCCTGATGGTGTATGTCCATTGAGCAGCTCAACTGCCTTATCCTGATATCCATCATCAATTACAGGTCCGTTATCACTTGTAAAAACCAGCAGGGTATTATCTGAAATTTTCAACCTGTCCAATGCTTTCAAAATCTCTCCCACTGTCCAGTCGAGTTGTAAAATAGCATCTCCACGAGGCCCCATACCACTTTTTCCTATAAATTTAGAATTTGGCATACGTGGAACATGAATATCATGGGTAGCAAAGTATAAAAAGAACGGGCTATCCGTATTCTTCTCTATGAAATTCACCGCACGATTTGTTAACACTTCTGCCATTTCTTCATCAATCCACCTCGCTTTGTTTCCACCGCTCATCCAGCCAATCCTGCTTACGCCATTTACTATTGTT
>DASWTL010000183.1:0-23559 GCA_036402155.1 Sphingobacteriaceae bacterium
GCCTCCTTCACCTGATCTTCAGAAATGATCAGGGGCGGTGCGATCCGCATAGCTGACTCGCAATGCAGGAACCAGTCTATAATAAGTCCGTTATCCTGGCAAAGCTTGCTCACCTTTTCAACCTGGGCAAAATTTTCCAATTGAATGGAAAGCATTAATCCTTTACCCCGGATTTCTTTTATTTTAGGATGGGTTAGATTCGATCTGAACAGTTGTTCCTTCTTTTGAATGTCCTTCATCAGATCATCCTGCAAAATGGTATTCAGGCTGGCTAAACCTGCTGCACAACTTACCGGATGTCCTCCAAACGTGGTAATATGCCCAAGAACAGGGTTGTCCATTAACGTATCCATGGTCGTTTTAGATGCTATGAATGCACCGATGGGCATTCCTCCACCCATTCCTTTAGCCAGAAGCAATATATCCGGAACTATGTCATAGTGCTCAAAAGCAAAAAATTTACCTGTCCTGCCAAAACCGGTTTGGATTTCATCAAGAACTAAGAGTGCGCCAACATCAGTACAGCGCTTGCGTAATGCCTTCATATACTGATAATCCGGCACCCTTATTCCGGCTTCCCCCTGGATGGTTTCTACAAATACTGCAGCAGTCCGGTTAGTAATCAGGGCAAGATCAGCCTCTAAATTGAAATGAATGAACCTGATATCAGGAAGAAGCGGACGATAGGATTGTTTATAATACTCATTGCCCATGAGGCTTAAAGCGCCCTGAGTACTGCCGTGATAGGCATGATGACATGAAATGATCTCTGAGCGGCCTGTGTATCTTTTTGCCAGTTTCATTGCCCCCTCGGTAGCTTCAGTACCTGAGTTGACAAAATAAACGGATTCGAGTGGTTCCGGAAGTAGTTTTACCAGCTGTTCTGCAAATTTTACCTGCGGCCCCTGAACATATTCTCCATATACCGTTACATGCAGGTATTTGTCAAGCTGCTTTTGTATTGCCTCCAAAACGGCTGGATGTCTGTGCCCGACATTGCTTACCGCAAAACCGGAAACAAGATCAAGGTATGATTTCCCTTCAGCATCATAAAGGAATACTCCTTCGGCCCGTTCAACTTCAAGTAACCGGGGTGCGGAAGAGGTTTGTGCTGTATTCAATAAAAATAATTGACGATGAGTAAGCATGTCACAAAAATACGAAGGGTTTCAAGATAAAATCCTGAAACCCTCTATAAACAATTAAAAACCTAATCTAACTCAATTCTTCTTCCTTGCCTTTAGTTCCTGAATAAGATATTCTTTCCAGTCGCGTTCGGCGCGGTATAATGTCAAGACCTTTTCAGGTGGTAATATCCTGGAAAATTCACTCCTGTATTTTTTCTTCAGCTCTAAGATGCGTTCTTCAAAGTTAAAATCATCATCTAACTTGGCAGTAGTATTTCCGCCACGGCTTTTTATATTCTCGCGCCTTTGATGAATTAACTGTACAAATTCCTTTTGATAAGCATTGTATACCGGCCAAAAGGCTTTAGATTCTTCATTTGTAAGATCTACTTTTTTGGTAATGTACGCAGCTTTAATTGCCTGAATCTCTTCATGATTGGCATGTTTCTTCTGTGCGCTTCCGGCATCCTGGCTAAATCCCGGAGCCGCAAATAATAATACTAAACATAAACTGATCACTAATCTCATCTCACTTCTATAATGTTGTTTCCTCAATAAACTCTTCTAATTCCTGCTCAGAGATATTATTTGTAATCCCTGAAAACACCTTTTCAGTATCCATATTTTCTTCGATCACCTGAACATCAGTTTGATCGGTATACAGATTCAGGTAACTTTCTATTGCTCCGGCAGGTACTTTTGCTAGCCGGTTATTAATAGAATTCTCGTTTACATTTAACCAGATTGATATCCCGATAATCCCGGTAATACAGGCAGCTGCGGCATATGATATCCATTTAGGTACTATAGAAAACAACTGTCGTTTTGGTTCGGACTGCGTACGCTCAATGATCTTATCGCTTAATGATTCGAAATATCCCTGCGGAACTTTAAATCCTTCAGAAGACAGTTCCTCTTTCAACTCTTCAACTGCAATTTTAGCTTCTATCAGACCCGGTAATTCATTAAAATATCCTTTAGGAACTTTTAAACCAAGGTCTTTCCCCATATCTTCTACTGCAACCCGAGCACTTACATGCTCACGCATCGTATCGAAATATCCTTCAGGAACTACAAAAGGATTTTCACGACCCGCGGAAGCTATGTGCGGCGCATCTTTTTCCCAATCTATGTCTCTGTCGTTTAAATTCATTTATTTATAGATACAATTGAGCATAAAAGGTTTAATCAGTATTTTTAATATAGGACTCTATTTTTTTTACTGCATGGTGAAATGAAGCCTTTAAAGCGCCTACACTTGTTCCCAAAATCTCAGAGATCTCTTCATATTTCAGGTCATCAAAATACTTCATGTTGAAAACGAGCCGTTGTTTTTCAGGAAGGGTTAACAATGCCTGTTGTAACTTCAGCTGTGCTTTATTGCCATCAAAATACGTGGAATCCTGCAATGATTCTGCCAGTTCGAAAGCAACATCATCAAGCGGGATGTTATTCTGATTCTTTTTCTTATTCAGAAAGGTGATACACTCATTGGTGGCAATACGGTATAGCCAGGTATACAGCTGCGAATCGCTTCTGAAGTTGCCCAGGTACTTCCAGACCTTAACAAATACTTCCTGTACCAGGTCATCCGCATCGTCATGGTTAATAACGAGCCTGCGGATATGCCAGTAGATCTTCTGCTGATATTTATGTAAAAGCAGGTTGAAGGCTTCATTCCGGGTTTGGTCCTGGCTGAACTTTTGAAGTATCTCTGAATCTTCGACCTGCTTCATTTAATTAAAAAGGATGTAGGCTTGTAGCCTTGCAAAACAATAACGAACGGATTATCCTTTTCGTTTAATGACCTTTTGTACAGCTTCAACGATATTATCAGCTTCGAGGCCATATTTTTTCATCAATTGATCAGGTGTTCCGCTTTCTCCGAAACTATCATCTACAGCAACGTATTCCTGGGGAACAGGTGAGTTTTTGATCAATAATTGAGCTATGCTATCTCCAAGACCACCGATACGGTTGTGCTCTTCTGCGGTTACAACACATTTTGTTTTAGCTGCCGATTTTAATACAGCCTCTTCATCAAGTGGTTTTATGGTATGAATATTTATAATTTCAGCATCAATACCCATTTCTGCCAGTTTTTCACCTGCCTCAATGGCTTTCCATACCATGTGCCCTGTGGCAAAAATGGAAACATCTTTCCCTTCATTTACCATCCATGCCTTACCAATTTCAAACTTCTGATCTGCATCTGTAAAAATTGGAACAACCGGCCTTCCGAAACGCAGGTAAACCGGTCCTTCATAATCGGCAATGGCTATTGTTGCAGCTTTGGTTTGGTTATAATCACAGGTATTGATAACCGTCATTCCCGGAAGCATTTTCATTAAACCGATATCTTCCAGGATCTGATGCGTTGCACCGTCTTCACCAAGGGTAAGGCCGGCATGAGATGCACAGATCTTTACGTTTTTGCTCGAATAGGCAACCGATTGACGTATCTGATCATATACACGGCCGGTAGAGAAATTTGCGAAAGTTCCGGTAAATGGAATACTGCCACCAATGGTCATTCCGGCTGCAATGCCTATCATATTTGCTTCTGCAATACCGATCTGGAAAAAGCGCTCCGGAAATTCTTTTATGAAAGCTTCCATTTTTAGCGATCCTACCAGGTCGGCGCATAATGCCACAACTTTTTCATTGCGCTTTCCTGCTTCCAGTAATCCTGCTCCAAAACCGGAGCGGGTATCTTTTTTTTCTGTATAAGTATATTTCTTCATTGATCTCTTGTATCCTCCTTTCAGAGGTCGTATTTTATGCCGGTTGGGCTTGTTAATAATCCTGGTTTAAATCTGCAAGCTGGGCTAAAGCTGCTGCAAGCTGCTCGTCGTTGGGAGCTGCACCATGCCATTTATGCGTATGCATCATAAAATCTACTCCATTACCCATGATCGTTTGCATCAGGATCATAATAGGTTTGCCTTTAAAGGTCTTCGATATAGCCAGGTCGAGTACGCGCAACACATCAGTCATGTCATTGCCGTTCATTTCCAGAACATCCCATCCAAAAGCTTCCCACTTGGCTTTCAGGTTTCCGAGTGATAAAACATGATCTGTCGGTCCGTCAATCTGCTGCCCGTTTACATCAATGGTAGCTATCAGATTATCCACCTTATTGTGCGGTGCATATAAAGCAGCTTCCCATATCTGACCTTCCTGTAATTCGCCGTCTCCATGTAATGAAAACACCAGGCTTGTATCTTTATTGAGTTTCTTTGTTAATGCAGCGCCTATAGCTACAGAGAGCCCCTGGCCTAATGATCCTGAGGCAATACGTACACCCGGCAGATGCTCATGTGTAGTCGGGTGCCCCTGCAGTCTGGAGTTTATTTTTCTGAATGTGGCCAGTTCCTTAATTTCAAAATAACCGGCGCGTGCCAGTACGCTGTACCAAACGGGTGAAATATGACCATTGGAGAGGAAAAAAAGATCTTCACCTTTTCCATCCATATTAAAATCCTTGTTATGCTTCATAATCTGGAAGTACAACGCAACAAAGAAGTCAGTACATCCTAAAGAACCTCCGGGATGGCCAGACTGGCAGCTGTGTACCATTCTTAAAATATCCCTGCGCACCTGCCCGGCAATCCGGGTTAATTTTTCTATATCCGTATTCATTTATAAATAATAGTATGGGGCTAAATTAACTATTACCTGCTTAATGCAAAGGCGTAATGGTGAATTTTTTTACCGAAATAAAGTAACCTAATCAAAATGTTACCGTAAAAAGCTCTACACACTGCTTAATCTTTAAAATAACTGATTAAAAATATTTAACTCTCTTATAATGATATCCCCCGAATTTTTTAAGATCTCCAGACATAAAGTGCAGCTTTATATCGTGTTTGTTTTCGTTATGGTACTATCTGGACTTACGGTTTCCGCTCAGAACGGATCTGTTGGGATTGGTACAGAATCGCCTAATACGAAAGCCGTACTGGATATTTTTTCTGATTCTAAAGGATTGCTGATCCCGAGAATGTCTGAAACGGACAGGAATACAAAAATTGAGTCGAACGGGACTTCAAATAGCCAGATCAACGGAATGCTAATATATAATACCACAGCAAACCGGTTTAATTTCTGGTTAGATAATCAATGGTATGACGTATCTAATGGTGCCATGGGTCCACAGGGGGTAAAAGGTGACGTAGGTCCGGCTGGTCCAGCTGGCCCTGCAGGGCCCGAAGGCCCACAGGGGCCACAAGGGCTTCCCGGAGACTCCAATGCGTGGGGTAAAACGGGTACAAGCGGAACGAATCCCGCTACTAACTATGCAGGTACTTCAGATGCTCAGCAATTTGTATTGAAAGCAAATCAGACAGAAGGTATCCGGATCTATACCGACGGAAAAGTGAGATTAGGTACTACCGGCACGGCTTTGGCCTCTATTATAAAAGTATCTGTCCCTGTTGATGTTCCCGCAATACCACCGGGATCAAGCATTACACAAACCTTCACCGTAACAAATGCAGCAAAATCGGGATCGGTTTCAATTAGCCCCGATATAGCACTTAACAGCGGATTATTAATTGCCTATGTACGGGTATCCTCTTCAGGCGTGGTTGAGGCTAAATTTACCAATACAACGTTCACTACCATTGATCCGCTTCCGATGGACTATCATATATCCGTAATTCAATAACACCATGTTCAGAAGATCTTTAATATACCTGTCAGTATGTTTAAGCGGATATTCTGTGGCTCATGGCCAGGTGATAAATGCCGGTGAGAAGATCTTTATTGGTGCCGGAGCAAGTGTATTTGTTCCTGAAACATTTAAGTCAACCTCCGGGTTAGTGCTTAATAATGGTCTGTTAACGGTAAAGGGAGATTGGTATAATCAAGATGCCAATGGTAAAGTTTTTGACAGTCGCTCTACAGGGAAGGTGATGCTATTCGGTGATAATCAGGTAATTGCTGGTACTGGTGTTACCGCTTTCCCTGATCTTGAGTTGGGGGGCACAGGGGTGAAATCATTGGATCAATCAGCTGAAGTATCCGGATCCCTGGTCTTAAACGATAAAGAGTTTGTTTTAAAATCAAATGATCTTTCAGTTACCAATACCGGGGCAGGTGCCATCACACGCACCACCGGTTTTATAAATACTGATCTGGGTGGAAGCCTGATCAGGGCTACCAACGCAGCAGCCGGCTACGTATTCCCGTTTGGATCATCTGCATCTGCAAGGTATAGTCCTATAGTTATTGAGCCTAAAGCAACTTCGGCCAATTCATTTGCTGCCACGTTATATAATAATAGTCCTACTATAAATGGTTTTGATGTAAATAATAAGCGGCCCGATATTCAATCGGTTTTTGATAGGTATTTTTATCTGATAGACCAGGTTTCAGGGACAGATCAGGTAAATATCAAATTCTATACAAGCGCATCTGATGGCGATGTGAAGCAGTTAGTGAGCTGGGGAAGCGCTGCGACGTGGGAAAAAGCAACTCCATCAACTTATACCGATGGCAGCTTTGGTGATAATTTAACCCGTGAATTGCTTTTTACATCCGTTCAGCCAATCAGAAATACAGCATTTACCTATGCCATTGCTGCTGATATGGATATTCCATTAGGGTTTTATAATGCATTTTCTCCAAACGGTGATGGCTCAAATGATTTATGGGAAATTAAAAATATTGAAATGTTCCCTGATAATGAGGTTCGGATCTTTAATCGTTCAGGAGATGAAATATATAAGGCTAAAGGATATACTTCCTTAAAAGCCTGGGATGGCGGTACGTTTAATTCAGGGACTTACTATTATGTAGTAACTGTAAATGTTAATGGTAAGGCCAGGAATTTTAAAGGGTTTATTACAATGCTTAAGTAATATGAGAGTTGTTTTGTGTTGTGTTGCTTGTTTTCTGTTCTCTTCATCTTTTGCGCAGCAAAATGCCCAATATAGCCAGTATATGTTTAACACGCTGGTTATTAACCCGGCTTATGCCGGATATAAAGAAGCATTAAATGTGAGCTTACTGCACCGCGATCAATGGACAGGGTTTAAGGGAGCACCCAAAACACAATCTGTTGTAGTGGACGGTGCATTTTTTAATAATCAAAATGTTGGTCTGGGAGTAGCTATTGTAAATGATAAAGCCGGTTTGCTTGGGCAAACATCCGCGTATGTTAATTATGCATATCGGTTACCTGTGGGTAATGATGCCCGTCTGTCATTTGGCCTGGCTGCCGGAGTGGTTCAATATTCATTAGATAACACGAGGGCTGAGATTAATGATGTTAATGATCCCGGGTTTTCAGGCGGAAATCAAAGTTATATGGGTCCTGATGGAAAATTTGGAGTTTACTTCAGTAATGAAAAACTATATGCAGGAGCTTCTGTAACCAATTTGATGGGGGAAGCTGTAACATATACTTCGGGTTCGGGAACTATTTCGAAACAGGCCAGGCACTATTTTTTAACTGCCGGCTACCTTGTAGATCTCGGTGAAACCCTAAAAATGAAGCCGTCATTTTTAATACGGGATGATTTTAAGGGTCCAACCGGCCTCGATATAAATACTTTTTTTCTAATAAATGAAACAGTTTGGCTGGGCGCTTCGTATCGTACAGGTATGAATGTGTGGAAAGCTAATCCGAACAGTACAACTACACTAAAGCAAAATTCAGTTGTTGGGGTGGTAGAACTGAACCTGGCGAGAAAATTCCGGGTAGGTTATGCTTATGATTATTCGCTTTCAGGAATTGGAAGTTATACCAATGGCTCCCATGAAATATCCTTAGGGATGACTATAAATAAAAAACAGCATGCTATGCCTACTCCAAGATATTTTTAACTTTATGCTATGAAACGCCGGAGAATCTATATCGCCAGCATCGTAATCGTATGTATTTACCTCCTGCCTCAAAATATTTATTCCGATAATATTGAGAAAGCAAACCGGTACTATGAAAAGTATGATTATAAATATGCCATAGAGATCTATGAGAAGATCATGGCTAAAAAGCCTTCATTGGAAGTAGCTCAGAAACTTGCTAATAGTTACCGGTTTATCAATAATACTGAAGCTTCTGAAAAAGCGTATGCCCGTGTGTTAACATTCCCTGGGTTTGATCCTGTAAACTATAAATATTACGCGGATGCCTTAAAACAGAACGGGAAATTTGAAGCTGCTAAAGCGAATTATATCTTGTATTCTCAGGCTGATCCCTTAAAAGCTGAGGAAGCTTTGAGGATGGCTAATTCGGCAGATGCCGCCAGAATGTGGAGTGAAAATCCTGATCCGGATGTGGTTATTGACAATGCCATTGGCCTTAATACGGAATATGCGGAGTTTTCTCCAATAAAATCGGCTAACGGGTTCTTATTTGTTTCAGATCGCTGGTTCTCACAGGGATCTGCGGGTAAAACAAAAAAACATAATGATAACGTGGTCTATGGCTGGACCGGCAATCCATATTTAAAGCTGTATGCCGCTGATATGACTATTCCGGAAGCGCCAAAAATCGCTATCCTTCCACCACAAATTAATAATGAACTTCACAATGCATCAGCTGTTCTTACCGCTGATTATGATACGATATATTTTACCAGGACAGAGCTAACTAAAAAAGCGAAAGATAAAATTGCGGTTGGAAGAAAATCAATATTCTTTTCAGTGCTGGAAGGCACACAATGGCGGAATCCTGAGCGGGTGTCTTTTCCCGGCTATGAGGATATATCTGTTCAGCACCCGGCTTTATCACCTCAGGGTGATATCTTATACTTTGCATCGAATATGCCAGGTGGGATGGGTGGTATGGATATTTACGCATCTAAAAAGGGCGCTGATGGTCGCTGGAATTCTCCGATAAATTGCGGATCCGGGATAAATACCAATGAAGATGACGTGTTTCCATATGTTCGTGAAGACGGACAGTTCTATTTTTCTTCCAAAGGACATATTGGTATGGGTGGTCTGGATATATTCACGTCAACCGGATCATACAATCAGTTATCTGCGGCTGAAAATCTAAAATACCCGATGAACTCTTCAAAGGATGACTTTGGAATAGTATTTACTGATAATCATACAGGGTTTCTTTCTTCTAACAGGAAAGGTGGCCGGGGACTTGATGATATTTATCAGTTTACCATCGGTTCGCCTGTAATTGCATCTGTTCCTGATCAAAAAAATGATCTGTTTTATTCTATTGAAGGTCTGGTGGTTGAAAATGGCACCGGCTTGCCTATGCCCAATGTGATGATTCACCTTCTAAATACCGGTACAGGGCAAGAGAAAACTACCTTATCGGATATACAGGGTAAGTTTAATTTTGATCTGCAGCCCGGAATGGATTATATTATAAAAGGCGATATGGAAAAGTATTTTGCTAAAGAAGGACATATTTCAACAAAAAACTTAACTGAGTCTACAATATTCACTGTAAGGGTTGAACTTGAGAAAGCAGAGGATGCTTATCTGGTGCGTCTTAAAAATATTTATTATGATTTCAACAAGTGGGATATCAGAAAGGATGCTATTCCGGATCTGAATAGTGTATTAAGTTTTGCAATCTCTATGCCGGATGTAAAAATTGAACTGCGTTCACATACAGATGCACGAGGCAAAGCCTCATATAATCAGTGGCTTTCACAGAAAAGGGCACAATCTGCATTAAATTATTTAATGCGTAAAGGAATGAGCAGCGCAAGGTTATCTGCTGTGGGATTGGGAGAAAGCGAACTGTTAAACCGGTGTCTTAATAATGTAAAATGTTCTGAAAAAGATCATCAGTTAAACCGCAGAACCGAGTTCAAAGTAACACGGTTCAATGACAGAACACCTCTTGCATCAATCCCGATGGCGAGCGTCAGATAATTCAAGCTACCCCAATCCCTTGGTCTGTGTCCCACAGACCAATACTATGATGTTATTGATGATAATTGTTTTGAGCGCCAGTGGCACAGATCAAGAAGTACAGCAATATCCCTACTTCAATGCATCCAGAACTTGCTGGGATGAATTTTTGGTATCAACCTTATCAATAACTTTACTAATTACTCCCTGCTGATCGATCACAAATGTTTTTCTGGCGGTGCCCATATATTTTTTACCATACATGTTCTTTTCAACCCACACACCGTACGCTTCAACGATTTTTTTATCGTTATCGGCAATTAAATTAAAAGGTAGCTGGTATTTGGAAGTAAACTTTAAATGAGATGCCTCATCATCTGTGCTTACGCCTATTACTTCAATCCCCTCTTTCAGCAAGCTCTGGTAGTCATCACGAAAGCTGCATGCCTCCGCAGTACAACCTGGAGTATCGTCTTTAGGATAAAAATATAAGATCACATTTTTTCCCTGAAAGTCAGATAATGAAATTACTTCACCGTTCTGGTTCTTTGCTGTAAACTGAGGTGCTTTATCACCCTCTTTTAACTCACTCATAGTTATCGTATAAAAGTTGCAGAATATGATTTTGAATTTGATTTCATATCGGTGACTTCGAGCTGTAACTTGTTTTTGCCCGGTAAAACCTTATCGTCAAAAGTATACCACAAAGTTGCTGTTTTTAAATCAAATTGCATTAAAATCCATTTGCCATTTAAAGTTCCCCTGAATGATCGAATTCCTGATAAATTATCAGAGATCTTAAAAACGATGCGGTTTGTACCTCTCATTGACTTGCCATCCGTAATGTTTACTGGTCTGATGACCGGTGGAACGGTATCTGCAGCGATATAAAAGCTTCCGAATGTTCTTGCAGTAGTTTTAATAAATCCGTCCACGTAATCGCCACCCTGCGAAACCTTTTGCGTATTTACTATCAGGGCCTTTTTTAATAAGTATTCAGGTATTCCTGCATGGGGTTTGATGGAAAGGCTGTATCCATCATGTACTGGTATCAGGCGTGTATGAATATGATGTATGGCAGAGTATCCTCCCTGAGGTGCTGGTGATGTGGAATACCTGAAGTCGATATTGCTGTATAGCACTCCAGCGGGCATACTGATCCGGACATTTTCATTAGTAAATTCATTCGCTGTATTATAAGAGAAACGGGTGATACCTGGTGTTTCTTTTACAGGAATATTTAACGAAGCGTTGTACCTTATTCTGAAATTAAGATAACTGGTATTGCCACGGACATCTTTTATTTCATACCGGAGTTGATGTATATTATTGTCTCTTAAAGATACCAGTCCGTTATTTATGAGCTTTTTATATATTGTTAGCGGGTTTCCGGGTTCAACAAAACTTTTTTGGATCCTGCGTCGCGATGTTAATAAAACAGGATAATCTATATGTGAGTTGATACCCCTCGAGTGGTGGAAAAAGAAACGGTCCCATTCGGCATGATAAATAGTTTCATTATCCAGTTTAAGCGTAATAGAATAAACACCGTTATGATTTTGAGACGCAGAGTTCATATCGTAGGTGATAACACCAAATCCTACTTTTTCGCCTACATTTATAACAGGGTCCTGGTTCAATTTATAATTACCGCCGCTCCCTGAGATCTGAAAATATTGACGGGGAGTATTTTCATTAAAGTCCCGGTTATTAAGCTGATAAACATACATGCCGGTTATTACAGGTTTTACACGGTCCGGAACTTCAAAACCAAACAATTGCGGATTTATAGTTTCTTCCGTGTGGGTGTCGCGAAATTCAAAATGTAAGTGCGGCCCTCCGGAACTTCCGGTATTCCCTGACCACGCGATGATCTCTCCTTTTTTTACAGGGATTTCAATTGGAATTAAGGGGAAATCTACATCATATGATTCTGAAGAGGTCTGACAGGCATTTACTGTTAATGAAATTCGTTCATTGAATCGTTGTAAATGAGCATAGACTGAAGTGTAGCCGTTTGGATGGGTAATGTACACGGCATTGCCAAAGCCACCTACCTGCACCCGTAAGCGTGAAACATATCCATCAGCTACAGCATAAACAGGGTACCCTTCCCGCTGATTGGTCCGGTAATCAAGCCCTGAATGGAAATGATTGCTACGCAGTTCTCCGAAGCTGCCTGCCGAAGATGGCGGAAGGTCCAGAGGCGGCCTGAAATCTGTAGGATAAGTTCGGGTAATATTTTCCTGGGCAAACAGGTGTTGAAATAAAAAGGTGAGTATCAGGATAAATTTGAATCGATGCATTAAGAGTTAACTATCTGATGTGAAAATCTAATAGTTTATCACCTTCCAAATAGCCTGCCAAATGATCATCGATAGCTATTTTACCTACTCCGGCAGGGGTGCCTGTAAATATAAGATCGCCCGTTTTTAGGGTAATATACATCGAAACAAACGAAATTATACGCTCAAATGAAAAGAGCAGGTCCTTTGTATTGCCTTCCTGAACAGTTTTGCCATTCAGCTCCAAACTGAAGTTTATATTATACAGATCTTTAAAATTTTCTTTGGGAATGAATCTGCTTACCGGAGCCGAATTATCAAATGCTTTAGCCAATTCCCATGGAAGTCCTTTCTCTTTATGTTTGGTTTGTATGTCACGAGCCGTGAAATCTATACCAAGGCCAATCTCTTTAAAGTAGTTTCCTGCGAACTTTTCAGAAATGTGCTTTCCTTCTTTGCAGATCTTTAAAACGATCTCTAGTTCATAATGGATATCATCAGAGAATTCCGGATGATAAAACGGTTTATTATCTTTTAACAGAGCCGTATCCGATTTCATGAATATAACCGGCTGTGTTGTTGGTACGGGATTATTTAATTCCTTAGCATGTTCGGCATAATTCCGGCCTATAGCTATTATTTTCATATAGGTAGTAGTGAGTACAGAGTATTGAGTACGAAAGTTCTGGAGCTAACACCTGATATTATAAAACCGATATTCGTTTTACAATAGTTTCAGACCCAACAATTAACCGCACAAAATAAAAACCGGCATTTACTTTTGAAGAGATGTTAAACGAGTTGTTTTGTGCACCGGCAGGCAATCTTTGAGAAAGGAGCGTAGTAACTTCATTACCCAGCACATCCATAATTTTAATAGTTACATTGCTGTCCTTGGTTACAATATATGATAAATTAAGCTGCTCACCCACAGGGTTGGGATATACTTTAAGATTACTTACTAATTTATCGGGATCCAGTACTAAATCTTTAGCGGATGTTGAACCAAATGTTTTTGCAGGAGCAGGTTTAAAAGGTTCAACCTTAATGCCGACACCTTTTTGCAGATATGCCGGTTTGTTTTTACGTGTATCTGTTATTTTACTACTTCTGGATTTAATGCTATCGGGAAAGGATAAAAAGTAGGAAGCATGCGTACTGCTGGCCTGCAATAATTGGAGGCCGATCAGGAAGAGAATTAATACTAAAAGGTAAAGTTTTCTCATGCGCAATTAATGAAACAAAAATATCAATTAATTTTCATTACCAAACAGATAATTGATATCGAATTAGTCATTTAACATTATTTAACAACCATGACGATAATCAGTTTGTATTGTTTACATGTTTTGACCCATTTTGGTTACATAAGTTTAACTAATTGATAACAACAAGATTTAGATTGATAAAGTAGCTTCAAAGAACTACTTTTGTGACCTTATTTTGACATGTGAGTAAACTAGATTTAAACAAATTATCCGGAGCAGGTCTTCTAATTAGTCTGGGGATAATTTACGGGGATATCGGTACATCGCCTTTATACGTATTTAAGGCAATTGTAGGTGATAGAATAATTACGACAGATGTAATTTTAGGAGGTCTTTCTGCCATATTCTGGACCCTGACCCTTCAAACCACGATCAAATATGTAATTATTACCTTAAGGGCTGATAATAAAGGTGAGGGTGGTATCTTTTCACTTTATTCGCTGGTTAAGAGGAAAGCCAAATGGCTTGTTTTCCCGGCTATGATAGGCGGCGCTTCCTTATTGGCAGATGGGATGATAACACCTCCGATCACAGTTTCTGCAGCAATAGAAGGGCTTGAAGTGCTTTCTCCGGGTTTGCCTACCATGCCCATAGTGATGGCTATAATCACATTGCTTTTTATCATTCAGCAGTACGGTACATCCATTGTTGGCAGGGCATTCGGACCAATTATGTTTGTTTGGTTTACTTCCATGGCGGTATTGGGGTTAAACTTTATTGTACAGTTTCCTGAGATCTTCAAAGCCATAAACCCGCATTATGCTTACCAGATTATTACTGAGAATCCTAATTCATTATTCATAATAGGAGCGGTCTTTTTATGTACAACCGGGGCTGAGGCTCTTTATTCAGATCTTGGACACTGTGGACGGCCAAATATTAGAATCAGTTGGATATATGTAAAAACCTGCTTGCTTTTAAATTATTTCGGACAGGGGGTATGGCTATGGCAGCATCAGGGCAGCACTCTGAATGTTGAAAAGAATGAGAATCCCTTCTTCCTGATGATGCCTGAATGGTTTTCGATGCCGGGCGTTGTAATAGCCACATCGGCCGCAATTATTGCCAGCCAGGCGATGATTTCCGGATCCTTTACCCTGATCTCTGAGGCGGTTCGCCTTAATCTATGGCCTAAAGTGAAGATCAATTATCCGTCAAACCAAAAAGGACAGTTATATGTGCCTTCCATGAACTGGATATTATGGGTTGGATGTATGATCGTTATCCTGATCTTCCGCAGGTCAGCGAATATGGAAGGTGCTTACGGTTTGGCAATTACCCTGACGTTTATGATGACAACCATATTAATGTCATTCTTCCTGTTAAAAAAGAAGTTCCCACTTTACCTGGTTATAACGTTTGTAGCAGTTTACGGTCTCCTTGAAAGTATGTTCCTGATGGGGAACCTGGCTAAGTTCCTGCATGGCGGCTGGTTTAGTGTGCTTATTGCCATGTTCATGTTTTCAGTAATGTGGGCCTGGCATTCAGCCCGCAGGATCAAGAACCGCTTTGTTAAATTCGTTGAGATTGAGGATTATTATCCTATCATAAAAGAATTAAGCGATGATAATACGGTTGCAAAGTATGCTTCACAGCTTGTATACCTCACCAGCGCAAACTTTAATTCAGAAATAGAATCGAAAATATTATACTCGATACTTCAAAAGCAGCCTAAACGTGCCGATGTTTACTGGCTCGTTCACGTTGATGTAATGGATGAACCATATACCAAGGAGTATAAAGTGAACTTCCTGATCCCTAATAAATTGATCAGGATTGACTTTAAGCTGGGCTTCAGGGTTGAACAGCAGATTAACGTACTGTTCAGAATGGTAGTGGAAGATCTTGTTAAAAACAAAGAAGTAGATATTACCAGTAAATACGAATCATTAAATAAGCATAATATTGTTGGGGATTTCCGTTTCGTAGTTCTTGAAAAAGTATTATCCCGGTCTAACACTTTGCGCTTTATCGAGCGGTTTGTGCTTGAATACTACTTTATACTGAAAAAGTTCAGCCTTTCGGAAGAACGTGGTTTTGGCCTTGATATAAGCTTTGTAACCATTGAGCGGGTTCCCTTGATGGTATCTCACATCACTAATGATGGCTTAAAACGTATACAATAAAAAAAGCTGCCTTGCGGGCAGCTTAAACTTAACTATTTTAATCAACTGTTATTTGCTACGTAATGTGGTTCTGTCAGAACTTTGACTGATCATAAAGTCTTCTGAAAGGTTCCGAAGGCTTTGCTGCTTAATTTCTTTTTGTTTTGAAATATTTACAGTGTTGTAATGCAAAATGGGACTGGTGTTTGACCAATAAGTAAAATCCAGGTAATAATATACTGTGATATAACTTAAGATAACTATTGCCAAAAACCTTCTCATATCTGATTTAGCCTGTAAAAACTTTTACGAAGCTTAAAAGGAAAAGTTACAAAAGAAGAGGTTTCAAATAGTGCAGTTATTTGGAATTGTTCAGATGACTGTTTTTATAGCCATAAATGAAATATATTACAAGTCCTATTGCCAGCCAGATAATAAATCTCAGCCAATTCGTATAGCCCAGTTCAGTCATCAGGTAAAGACAGCTCAATAATCCCAGTACTGGTATTAAAGACAGGTTTTTAATAAAACATAATACCGAGATAACTATGGCAACCACCATAAAAATGAAATACGGTAAGTTGTCTTTATAAGTATGCCAGTCGCCTGTATAAACAACTAATGAATTTATTACATCCCACAAGCTTATTGTAATCAGCAGCAACAAGCCAGGAACTATATATTTTGAATTGATGTATGGTATCCTGAATCGTTTCCTGTTTCCATCGGTAATTTCTTCTTTAGGCAGCAGCAGAACCCCGCCGCAAACCAGTACGAATGCGAAAAGCGTTCCGATGCTGGTTAAGTCTGTAACTTCGGTGAGATTCATAAATAGAGCTGGAATGGCAACAACAAAACCGGTTACTACCGTTGCAAATGAAGGCGTTTGGAACTTGGGATGAATGCGCGAAAAAGCCTTTGGAAGCAGCCCGTCGCGGCTCATACTCATCCATATACGGGGTTGGCCCAGCTGGAAGATCAATAAAACACTTGCCGTAGCAATAACCGCGCTGATGGAGATGATGTAGCTGATGCGGTCTAATCCAACACGTTCAAATACAAAGGCGAGAGGATCTTCAACCATTAATTCACTGTAATTAACCATTCCGGTTAGAACAAGGGCAATAAGTATGTATAGAACGGTGCAGATGATTAATGAGTAGATCATTCCTTTGGGGAGGTCACGCTGCGGGTTTTTACATTCTTCAGCGGTTGTGGATATAGCGTCAAATCCAATATATGCAAAAAATACGCCGGCCACGCCTTTCATCATGCCGCCAAACCCGTTAGGAAGAAAGGGGCTCCAGTTTGCCGGTGTAACATAAAAGAACCCAATTATAATGACTCCGATCACTACTGCAATCTTTAAAAATACCATACCATTGGTTACCCTTTTAGTCTCTTTAATACCAACATAAACCAGCACCGTTATCAGGAACACAATCACCAACGCGGGAATATCGGCTATTAATTTAATGCTACCTAGGGATGGAGCGGTTTCCCATGCCTGAATGGAGTATTGCGTCTTTTGAGTAAGCGTATCAATTGCCCCACCGGAAGACATTACTTTTTGAGCCTCATCATAAGCGCGTGAAGCAGAAAGGTAATCCATGGTAAGATAGGGTGGGATATAAATATTAAAACCTTCCAGAAGATTGGTGAAATACTCACTCCATGAAATAGCCACAGCAATGTTTCCAATGGCATATTCCATTAAAAGATCCCAGCCAATTATCCATGCTATCAATTCGCCGAACGAGGCATAGGCATAGGTATAGGCACTGCCGGCCACAGGTATTCTGGACGCGAATTCAGCATAGCACAGTGCTGAAAATCCACAGGTAACTGCGGTAATAATAAACAACAGTATTACTCCCGGACCACCATGAAAAGATGCTGCTCCAATAGTTGAAAAGATGCCGGCTCCGATCACAGCTGCAATACCCATGAGGGTAAGATCACGAACAGTTAAAACTCTGTTCAAATTAGTTCCGGTCTGTTCAGCATCTGAAAATCCTGATTCCCGGTCTTTTAAAATATGTGAAATCGATTTTTTTCGAAAGAGGTTGCCGGCCATAGTATGGATGAATATTCAAACATAAATATTTTAGGCCGAACTGTGGCTTTCATCCCGTACATTTTAGTGTTCGCGTTGGTTACATGCGATGAAGCCTTCTTTTGCGGATGATAAAAAAGGTGACCCCACTCAAAATAACTGCTCCTCCGCCGAATAACCATAATTGATTGTTGCCGTTTTGCTGCGCTTTGCCGGGGGCGGTATATTGGTCTTCTCTATCGATAGCTTCTGCAACACTGATCGACTTGAAGAATTTATCTTTCTCGGGTTTTACCATCTTTTCATGTAAATACTCGTACAGAAATTCAAAAGTATAGGTAGCGCCGTTGGCATGCAGCACTTTAAAGTCACGATATTGCTTGCCTCTTCCGGAATCAACCTGCAATGTAAAGTCCTTAACTTTTAAGTCGCCCAACAAGGCGTCCTTTTCGTTAATTATATTTCCGCCAGCTGCCGATCTGCTTACATTTTTAACATAGGTTTTGTAATATTTCTCGAGTTGGCTATCCTTTTCAATTTCTGCAATTGATTCTGGGTCATCATCGGCCTTAAAAACCATGATGGTTCCGTAGTCACTGCTGGCCAGTACTTGAACCTGGTTAGCGGTATCCGTAATCGCAAAGCCTGCGGGTAGTTGAACCGATACCGTTGAATCAATTTGTACCGTTGGCCATTCCTGCGCTATTGCTGCGGATGCAAATATGCATGCGCAACACATCATAATCCATTTGTTCATGTTATGAAGAACGCAAAGGCCGCTCCGAAATTTTCCGACAGCTGGTTAATCCAGCTGTTCCAGTTCAGCTTTGATAAAGCTTGCAAGGTCCTTTACATATGACGCTTTGAAGTTAAATTCAATACCTGCCGTTTCGTAAATTTCTTTGATTGTACGCGTATAACCCAGTTTTAAGGCTTCGAGGTACTTCTCAATTCCCATTTGGGGGTTTTCCTTGTATTGCTTCCAAACTGCAATTGCACCCAGTTGTGCTATGCCATATTCAATGTAATAAAATGGCACTTCAAAGACATGAAGCTGCTTCTGCCACAGGTTGCCAAAGGCTTCTTGATGATCAGTCCAGTCGACGAAATTATGCCCGAACCGGTCAAATATTTCTTTCCATGCCTCAGTTCGCTGTCCGGTTGTGTGTTCCGGGTTCGTGTAAATCCAATGCTGGAACTGATCAATTACGGCAACCCATGGCAATGTTTTTAATACATCCCGTAACTGGTCGCGTTTAGCGCGTTTCAGGTCTTCTTCATTATCAAAAAAGCAGTCCCATCTATCCATAGAGATCAACTCCATGCTCATGGAAGCAAGTTCTGCAACTTCCGATGGTAGGTGCTTGAAATCGTTCAGCTCAAGTCCCGAAGAAATAAAAGTGTGAACCGCATGGCCTCCTTCATGAACCATGGTGGTTAGATCACGAAAAGTATTAGCAGAATTCATAAAAATAAAAGGGGCGCCTGTTTCTGCCAGCGGATAATTGTAGCCACCCGGAGCTTTGCCTTTGCGGCTTTCTACATCAAACAGGTTATTCGCCTTCATTATCTGTAAACGCTCGCCGATGTAGGGGTGAAGTCCGCTGAAGCATTGGATTGCTTTATCTATCAGTTCCTGCCCGTTCTCAAAAGGTTTTAATGCAGGTTTGCCGGAGGTGTCCACTTCAGTATCCCAGGGCTGCAGGGTTTCAAGTCCCAGGGCTTCTTTACGGATATTGGCTTGTTCCTGCAGAATAGGGACAATTTCCTTCTCAATAGCTTCATGGAATTTATAACAATCTTTGGGTGTGTAATCGAACCGACCCATCGCCTGGAACATATAATCCCTGAAGTTTTCAAAGTTTGCATTGAGCGCCACCTGGTGACGTAGTTTTAATAACTTATTAAACAACTCGTCCAGTTTGTCTTTGTCCTGTAATCTGCGTTCAGTAATTGCTTTCCAGGCTTCTTCACGAATTTTCCGGTTGGGGTCTTTAAGAAATACTGCAGCCTGCTCGAGTGTGTATTCAATTCCGTTTAAGGTGACACTCATAGCTCCGCTGATCTGCTGATATTGCTGCTGTTCTACCTGTATCTGGGTAAGTAGAGGTATGTTCTCTTCCCGAAAGATCTCTAATGATTTTTCAACACCGCGGATGTATACAAAATACTTTTTCTGATCCAGTTCTTGTCTGTAAGGAGATGAGATAAATTTCTTATTAAGCTCGTTGGTTATCGGAGCTATTTTGGGTTCAATTTCAGTAGCAAAATATTGAAAGCTTTGCAACAGTTCCTGATTAGTGGTGTCGCAGGTCATGCGGATATATCGCCAGGCAAAGTCCTCTTCCAGCGCAGCTTCCAGCTCACTACGGTTTTGAAGCCATCTTTCAAGATCCGATACGGAATTAATTTCACGGTGCTGCAGCTCATTAAAAAGAGGTTCAAGCGTTTCCCACGTAATTTTCAGGTCGGATGGGATATAAGTTCTGGGTTTCTTTTCTATTGTAAAGTTCATAGTTTCAAAATGTTACAGATAGCTTCGTAAATAAACATCAAGCAGGAAAAACATGGCAAAAACCACCGATGCAATACCATTTGTTGTGCCAAACGCTAAACCCACTTTACTCAGATCATTAGGTTTAACCAGGCTGTGCTGATAAAAAAGCATGGCAATATAAAATGCTGTGCCTGCATAATAAAACCAGCTCAGCTGGGTATAAAATACAGGTATTATAACGCAAAGGGCAGATAAAATGTGCAGAAATGCCGAAATTTTCAAGGCTTTTTCAGCGCCAAGCCATGCAGGGATTGATTTAAGACGCGTGGTCTTATCAAATTCTTCATCCTGTAAAGCATAGATAATATCGAATCCGCTAACCCAAAAAAGAACTGCCAGTGAAAAGAACAAAGGAAGCATGGTGAATTCTCCGGTTACGGCAAGGTAGGCTCCTATGGGGGCGAGCGACAGTCCCAGCCCTAATATAAGGTGGCATAGGGGGGTAAAACGTTTGGTATAACTGTAACCCAGTACCACTGCTAATGCTACGGGTGAAAGGATAAAGCAAATGGTATTGATGCTCCAGGCGCTGATAACGAAAAAAATACAGTTAACAATGGTAAATATAAGCGCTTCTTTTGCAGATATGCGGCCTGCCGGAATATCACGTACAACTGTCCTCGGGTTCTCAGCGTCGAATTCACGGTCGAGATACCGGTTAAAAGCCATTGCTGCATTACGGGCGAAAAGCATACACAGAACCATGAGCAGCAGCTTAAGCCAGCTGAATTCATGGTTGGTGGTGGTAACCGCCAGAAAAAAGCCTATAAAGGCAAAAGGCATTGCGAAAATAGAATGGGCAAATAATACCAGGGAGAAATATTTCTTCATAACTGCCGGATCCTTGTAAAGGAAGGTCAAAGTTAATAGATTTTATTCAATAGGTTTGGTTTAAACCGCGTTTATGACGATAGTCATTATTAATAGGAACCTTCTTCATGAGGAGGACGCTTTAACATAGGTAAAGGGAATAATTTAATTTATTATTAGGAAATAACTTTTTATAAGTTTATTATGCCTACCTTGCCAACTTAATTATTAATATCAATACAATAATACAATGCAAAAAGAAGGAACAGTAAAATTTTTCAATGAAACTAAAGGTTTCGGATTTATCGTATCTAATGATGGCGAGCCGGATATCTTTGTTCATTCATCAGGCCTTATTGACGAAATTCGTGAAAACGATAAAGTAAAGTTTGAAGTAGAGCGTGGTAAAAAAGGCTTGAACGCGGTAAATGTAGAAGTTATATAATTTATATAAAACAACATTAATCCTAAAAGCATTCACTGATCAAGTGGATGCTTTTTTGCGTTATGGCGTTTCGGGTTGGGTTTCCGGAACAACAAACCGGTCATTAATATCCTGAATAAATTGAAGCACCTCGTCGCGGCCTTCTCCTTTTTCGGCCGAAGTGATAAAAATTTGGGGCACCTCTTCAAAATACTGGAGCATAGCGGTTTTAAACAGGTCAACGTTCTGTATCGTTTTAAGACGCCTCTGTTTATCCGATTTAGTGAAGGTAAGAACGAATGGAATCCCTTCTCCACCCAACCAGGCACAAAATTCAAGATCAATCTTCTGAGGCTTTAACCGGCTGTCTAACAACACAAATACACATTGCAACGTTTCACGATGGCGTAAATAGTACCGTATAAATCTTTCCCACTCCCCTCGACTGCTTTTGGATACCTTAGCAAACCCATATCCCGGCAGATCAACAATGTACCAGTTTTCATTGATCTTAAAATGATTGATCAATTGCGTTTTTCCCGGTGTCTGTGAAGTTTTTGCCAGCCCTTTCTTTTGCACCAGCATGTTGATCAGCGATGATTTTCCAACGTTGGAACGGCCAATAAAGGCATACTCCGGTAACAAGGGTGGAGGTAATTTATCAGTACGGGTATTACTGCATATAAAGTCGGCACTTTTGATGATCATTCAGCAAAGGTAGGGTTTTTAAATTTTTAGGATTTACCGAGTTGATCTGGTTACTTGAAAAAAATCTGCGTCTTCAATTTTATTCGATCCGCTTTAAGATTTGTATATAGTAAAGGTGATAATAGTCCATTAAATGGTCGCCAACGCAAATTTCGGGAGGTAATGCACCCAATTTGATGCTTTGAAACTGATGTTTGCATGTACTGAAATATCCCCTTTTTACGGTATATGAAATTCAAAAAATAAAGACTATGATTGCCTAAGTTTTTTATTTACAGCTTTTTATCCATGACCAATTTTAGAGTTATTACAAAAAAAAGCTTGTGAATTTGGTATAACTAAATTATTAGTTATAAATTTATTAATTAAATCAGCATAAATGAGAAAAATAATTCTGGCATTGTTATTCTTTTGTATGGGGCTGCCGCCTGTATTCGCGCAAAAGTCCTATTCGGTTAAAGGTGTTGTTATCGATACCACCGCCAATGCAAAACTGGCCAACACCTCCATCAGCGTACTAAATTCAAAAGATTCAACGCTGGTTAAGTTTACAAGGGCAGCGGCAGATGGCTCATTTAGTATAGAGAACCTGGCTGTCAATAAATTCATTCTATTACTTACTTACCCGGGCTATGCTGATTATGTGGAGCATTTCAAATTAGACTCCTCAGCCAGTCAAAAAGATTTCGGGTCGGTGAACCTGATACTAAAAGAAAATCTTTTGAAGGAAGTATTGATAAAAGGTGAAGCCATAGCCATTAAGATTGTGGGTGACACCACCGAGTATAATGCTGCAGCGTTCAAAATTGAGCCCAATTCAAAAGTAGAGGACCTGTTAAAGCAGCTTCCGGGCATCCAGGTAGATCAGAACGGAAAAATAACGGCCCAGGGCGAGACGGTATCAAAAGTTTTAGTAGATGGGGAAGAGTTCTTTGGTGATGACCCGACACTGGTTACCAAAAACCTTCGGGGCGATATGGTGGATAAAGTACAGCTGTTTGATAAGAAAAGCGATCAGGCAACCTTCACCGGAATAGACGACGGGCAGAAAACCAAGACGCTTAATATCAAACTGAAAGAAGACAAGAAGAAGGGTTACTTTGGAAAAATTGATGCGGGAGCAACTCCCGATGACTTTTACCAGGGACAGGGGATGTTCAACTACTTTAAGGCCAAAAGAAAGTTTTCGGCGTATGGCACCGTTGGAAATACTGGTAAAACGGGCTTAAGCTGGCAGGATAATACCAAATATGGTTCTTCAGGACTGGAGATTATGGAAGGCGGAGGAGTGATGATTTCGGGAGGTGGAAGGGATGAATTGGAATCATACGATGGAAGATATAACGGACAGGGCATCCCTCTTGCCCGTACGGGCGGCTTGCAT
>DASWTL010000184.1:0-4480 GCA_036402155.1 Sphingobacteriaceae bacterium
AAAGCACTTATCACTACACTTAGTCCGTAAACGCTCAGGTAGTAAAAATCAGTAATTGAATTGATGGAAAAGGAAAACAACAGGATCATTCCCATCATGGTGAGACTGATCAGGATCTGTGCCGACAGGGCTTTATTGTAAATGTCACTTACTGACGCGGGGTTCTGACTGGTTTCTTTAATGATGAGTTGTGTGAATCCACCATCAGAGAAAAAAGCAAATATGGAAATAAACTCAATGATGTAAATATATTTGCCATACACCGGTACAGGAAGAAACTGCATGAGAAGAACGAGCCCGGTAAATCCCAGTAACTGAACAATAACGCTTCCGCCCAAGTAAACTGCCGAATCTTTTAGTAATTGCTTACGCACGTTGGATCGTTTTTATTAATTCGGGTATGATAAATTTCCAGTCATAGTGGTTTTGTGCATATTTCAATGTGCTTTTATACCGGTTTTCATTCAGAAACCCCGGACTGATGGCTTCCTGAACAGCCCTAGCGTATTCGCCGGGATCTTGATTGACTATACAACCATACGCTCCATTAGCTGTTATCTGCTCTGCACTTGATACCGGAGTGGTGATGATGTAATTTCCGAAATAAAGTGCTTCAGGAAAAGTAATTGGAAAGCCTTCATAGCGAGAACTCAGGCAAAAAATTTTGGATCTTTTATACCATTCAAACAGTTCTTTCCGGTCAGAAATATTACCGGTGAAAAAGACCTTTTCCCGAAGGTGTGGAAATTGATTAAAGTAGCTGTCGATATATTCGTGGAAGGCAGGTTCTATATTCCCGAGTATATAAACTTTCCAATTGTCTAATTCGATTTGCGCGATAGCTCCAAGTAAAAGAGCCGTGTTTTTTTGTTCAGTGCCTATCCGGCCAACGGTAATAATTATATTTTCCTTCTTTGCGAACTCTTCAGGATCAGCTTCTGATTTGATATATTCTCCGTCAACTCCATTGGGAATGCAGATCAGTTTATTTTTAAGTTTTGGATATACTTTTATGAGGTGATTTTTAGCATCATCAGTTTCCACGGAAAAATAATCACACCGCATGATAATGTAGTTGGCCAGGATCTTTAGCAGGCGGTTTTTCAGGTTGAAGTTTGAAAAAAAGAATGAATTGTAGTTCCTGAAAAATTGAATATCTATATCCAGTTTGATATACGTTTTGCCTTTTGGATTTAATAACTTGTAAATAAATAAATACAAGGCATGTGCCCTCTGGAAGTGAAAGAGGTTAAGCACATCTATATCTTTGGCATTACGGATCAGATATCCGAGCACTGCAAGTTCAATTCCCCATAATTTACCTTTGTCAGCTATGAATTCCAGCTTAAGGCCTTTAACCTCCTTGTTCAGAAAAGGATATTCACTGCCATTGCGGTATGAAACAAGCCGCGCATCATAACCGCCGGTTTTATACATAAAGTAAGGGATTTGCCCAACATCCTTTACCAGGTGAAAATTCTCTGTAGCAGTAAAAATGGTAACAAACGAAGGCCTTTTTTGCATGCGCATGCAATTTAAGGAATTCTTATGATTGAGAGTGATAAGAAGTGGTGTTGCCGGCTTGGGTAATTTCTTTAATATTGGCTTTTGGTTAAAACATTAAAGTTAATATTTGTATCATGTTATTACCCCCTATATCCGTGGCCATGGCTACTTTTAACGGCGCAAAGTACCTGGAAGAGCAGATAGATTCTATCCTCTCCCAATCTGTTCCTGTAGATGAGCTGATAATTTGTGACGATCAATCCACTGATGATACGCCGGTAATCCTGGAAAAGTATCAGCAAAAAGGCCTGATCAGGTATTTTAAGAATAATGAAAGGTTAGGTTATATCTGTAATTTCAAACGCGCAGTTTCCTTATGTCGTCCGGGTAATTATATTGCCCTTTCAGATCAGGACGATGTCTGGCTTCCCGGGAAACTGGAAGCTGCGATGAAATGCATGTATACATTAGATCATGAAACCAAACCCGTAATGGTATATTCAGATCTGATTTTAGTAGATGCCGGTCTGAATGTACTGAACCCTTCGTTTCGTAATGAACTGGGGCAGGACACCTATGAACACACCCTTGAAACGCTGTTGTTTGGAGGTTTTGTAAACGGATGTACTATTCTGATGAATCCTTTAATGCGGGATTACTTTAAAACTATTCCTGCAAACTCCACGGTGCCTCATGACAGCTGGATCACACTTATTGGTTATACTTTCGGTCAGGCAGCCATAGCTCCCCAGGCACATGTGCTATACAGGAAGCACGCCAGTAACGCCACCGATGTTACCAATCATAAAAGAAGGAACCGTTTTCAGAGGCTGAAATCACAGGTGTTACATAGTTTGAGGAAGAATGATCTTTTCGAAATGGAGATCAATGCTGCAAAATTATTTAGAGCTGAGTTCGCAGATTTATTATCGCCAGAACAGCTGAAGTTATTTGCAAAGTTTATTCGTTTAAGTGATCGTGGATTTGTTGTGAAAAAGTTGACACTCAGATACTTTTTTAAAGGAAAGTGGCGAAAAAGTAACCGGTAAGCCAGATAAAAGTCGCTCCTTGTGAGAAGTTATTATTTTCTGGCCAATAATACGATTGCACCAATAAATCCTGTAATCAACATTCCATAGACCATGGCTTTTAAATACCCAAGCCTGTTTTTTGTAAGCGGTAATTCGGGTTCATCTACCACCTGGAATGTAGGAGTTTCCTGTATAAGCATGGTACGGCTTATTTCGAGATTCTTTACAATTTCAGCATAAATGGTTTGCAATACCATTTTATCACGTTGTTTTAATTCTACTCCTACATTTGCCGTCGGATATGCCGGGTTAACATCCAGCATAATACTATTGGACTCTGCAGCACTATATGTTTTGCGGTTAAGTAAGCGGCCAATGCTATCTGCCCTTGCCTGCAGCCGGTTTACATTATTTCGCTGTCTTTTGGTTTTAGTATCAATATAGAATCGGGTGGCTTCGCCAATCAGGCGTTGAGTGAATAGTTTAGCAACAGTCTCGTTACGCATGGTTACAGCGAGCTCGAAGAAACTCATCTTTTTATCAGGCTTTCCTACTGCCAGTTCCGTTTCGGTAATTCGTTTGATGATCACTTTCATCAGGCTGTCTTGCAGTCTGTTATGCTTTTCTACCTCTAACGGAAAATGTATAGCTTTACCGTTATTGTATTTCTTGCTCCAGTTATCGCTGAGATCACTTGTCCGGGCATATTCATCAGCCAGAGATAATTTTGAGTTGTTATCAAGTGGTGTGAGTAAGGTGTTTTTGATCATTTTGCTGCTCTTTAACAGCTGTTGAACATTATCGCCGGCCAGCACGCCACCGCTTCCCGAAATTCCACCAAAGTCAAAGCCTAATTGGCCGGCTAGCCCTGAAAGGAGTGAACCACCTCCGGTTTTACCTTCTTCCACAACAAAAGTTAGTCGGGAGGTATATGTAACCGGTTTTTGCCATGCATACAAAATGCCCAGGAGGGCACCTGCAATGCCGATTCCTGCCAGGATCAACCGCTTTGACCAAAGATATGCCAGATCGTCTTTGCGCTTGTTCAGCATCTGCTTAAACGAGAATTCCGGTTCATATGGATAATTTTCCTGGCTCATATATTACTTACTTAGAATAGCTATTAAACCGATCAGAGCCGTAAGCGCAGAGGTGATGCCTGAAACTTCTGCGAAACCAAGCCTGAAACGATTTTCCGGATTCTTTTTAGGGACAATGATGGTGCTTCCAGGCTTCACACCCGGATAATTTCTGAAGAACAGGAAAGTACGAACGGGTTTGTTCAGGCCATTCGGATATTTGACATATGCGCCTTTAAGCCTGGCTTCTTCATTAGTGCCCCCGGCTGCATTGATATAATATTTAAAGCGTTTACTCTGGTAACTAACATACTGGGGATTATTAACATATCCCTCCACTTGTACGAAAGATATTACCCGTGGCACGTAAATGCTGTCACCAGGCAACAGGATCATGCTTTGTTGCGCATCCCGATTTCTGGCGGCATTAGTCAGGTCAAGATTTACCCGTGTTTTATTCCTGAATATCTGTGTGCTTTCAAGAGAACCGTACGGGCTTAAACCGCCGGCCCGTTTAATAAATTCAAGAGCAGTTTCATCCCGCTTACGTACAGCATAACTTCCCGGAAATAAAACTTCCCCGGTAACACTGATATTTCCAAGTGTCTTGTAATTTACCAGTCTTGGCACATTAATATAATCCAGCGGTTCCAGTTCCAGGTCCTGAGCACTTCCCTGGCTCAAATCCACTGTAAAAGTTTCAACCAACTGGTTTGAGACACTGTCGGAAGTATCCTTGATAATTCGTGAAATCTCTATATGATGTCCTGCTGCTTCTTCAGTAAGCCCTCCTGAAATAGCAATAGCATCAGATAGTTTCATCCCCTTCCGGTAAATGATGGGTCCGCCATTGCGGACATTCCC
>DASWTL010000185.1:0-2583 GCA_036402155.1 Sphingobacteriaceae bacterium
AACAGTAAATGCCGACGGAGGATTTATCTATACTCCAAAATTAAATTTCACAGGTACGGACAGTTTTGAATATCAGGCTTGTGATAACGGATCTCCTTCATTATGTCAAACCCGTACGGTTACCATTCAGGTTAGCGGTCATCCATTAATTGGTTTGGCAAAAGCAGGAACAGATCCTGTAATGAAAACCGACGGCAGCTATGATATAACCTATACGCTAACCGTAAAAAACATGGGAAATGTGGAACTATCTCAGGTTCAGGTTGTTGATGATCTGGAAAAAGCATTTCCTGCACCATTAAAATATAAGGTGGCAGGCGCTCCGGTTGTTAATGGCGGCCTTTCCGGAAATATATTATTTAACGGAAATGGTGATAAAAATCTACTATCATCCAATAGTACTTTGCCAAGAGCAGGTACGGCTACAATCAGTTTCACCGTAAATGTGCAATTGGCGGGAACCGTTGGTACCTACTTTAATTCAGCAACCGCAAGCGGTACCGGACAGGGAATAACGGTAACTGATATTTCAACACCTGGCAATAATCCTGATCCTAATAACAACGGAAATCCGGCTGATCCTTCCGAAGGGGGCGCTACCGAAACTGTTTTACACGGAAATGCTGTATTAGGTATTGCCAAGTTAGTTGGCACTCCAATTAAACAAACTGATAAAAGTAACCTCGTAACCTATTCGATCACGGTAAAGAACTATGGGAATGTGCCTTTGCAGAATGTTCAGGTAACTGATGATCTTTCAAAAACTTTCCCTGTTCCTTTACAATTCTCTGTTGAAGGCGCTCCTAAAATTTCATCAGGTATTCTATCTCCTAACTTGTCTTTCAATGGAATGGGCAACAATAATTTGCTTGCTGCCGGAACTATTCTGGGCGTCGGCCAGGTTGATACCATCAGATTCACAGTTAAGGTAATACCTGATGAGAATAACTATGGACCGTTTAACAATATAGCAGTTGGAACAGCCCAAACTGCTGCCGGCGCACAAACAACTGATATTTCAACTTCCGGAAAAGATCCTGATCCTGATAAGAATGGAATACCGGATGAAAAAGTTGAAACGGGGGTGATGCTTGAAAAATCAACTATAAAGGCTCCTGAAGGGTTCTCTCCTAATGGAGATGGGGTTAACGATGGTTTTGTAATTGAGAATCTGGATGGGGAGAGAATAAGCCTGGAGATTTATAACCGATGGGGAAATATGATATATAAAGATTCTGACTACAAAAATACATGGAATGGAATCTGTAACCAAGGGATTTATACAGGCAAAGATATACCGGATGGTACTTACTATTATATTGTAAGTAAGAAAGACGGAAAGGACAAGTACATAGGGTTCCTTACAATAAACAGATAGGTATGAAAAGGATATTTAGTGTTTCGCTCCTGCTTTTAGGTAGCTTACAGGTGTTTGGACAGCAAGATGCAATGTATTCACAGTATATGTTCAATACATTGGCAATTAATCCGGCTTATGCAGGTAGTCGTGATGTTTTGAGCACAACAGCGCTAATGCGTAGTCAGTGGATAGGAGTTGAAGGGGCACCCCAGACTAAAACATTATCTTTTGATACGCCACTGAGAAACAAAAGGATAGGTCTGGGAGTACAAGCTTTTAATGATAAAATAGGTATTACAAACCTAACAGGTGGCTTTATAAGTTATGCCTACCGGATATTTGGTGAGAAGTCAACTTTTGCATTGGGCTTGCAGGCTGGAGCCTCGCATTTTAAAGCTGATTTTAACTCAGTGAAACTTGGGGAAAATAACCTGGATTATGCCTTTTTGAGTAATATTGATCAGGTGCTTCTGAACTTTGGTACCGGGATATATTATAATACTGATAAATTTTATATAGGGGCATCAGTGCCACATCTTTTAAATAATACCCTTAATAATAATAACGTGGTAGTTACTAATGCCATGGTAGCACGGCAATATATTCATCTTTTTATCGCTTCAGGCTATGTATTCAAAATCGATGAAGATTTTAAGCTCAAACCATCTTTTTTATTTAAGGGCGTGAAGGGTGCACCTATACAATTAGACCTTAATGCAAATCTGTGGATAAAAGATGTAGTTTCTTTCGGTGTTCAATACCGTACCAACGCCGATGTTGGCGCATTAATTGAAGTTCAGGCAAATCCGCAGATCAGGGTTGGTTATTCTTATGATAAAAGTGTTACCAAATTGGCTAACTTTAATTCCGGAAGCCATGAGATTATGTTGAGATACGAGTTTGGTTTTGAAAAAGACAGGGTAGCTTCTCCAAGGTTCTTTTAGGGCATGCGATATTTTTTAATTTCCACTTCTCTTTTTGTTTTATTTGGAAACAATGCTGTTCTGGCACAAAAGTCTCTTTTTCGTAAAGCAGACCATGAGTATAACCGTATGCGTTATTCAACTGCCATTCAGTATTATGAAAGCGGACTGGCTTCGGACTCATTGGATATCGTTGCTGTTGAGCGCTTAGCTCTGTCCTATAAGAATATTCGTGATTATAAAAATGCTGAAAAATGGTTTGCAAGAGCAATCTATTTAAGCCCTGAAAATGTAAGATTT
>DASWTL010000186.1:0-7525 GCA_036402155.1 Sphingobacteriaceae bacterium
GATAGAAGATACCACGAATAGGGAGAGTTCCTTTTGAGTGTGATATCCAGGTTCGTCTTAGTGGTGGTAGCCGTAATAATAGATCCGTCTTCAAGATTTTTAATATAAATCTCATAACTTTCTGCGTTTGCTCCACTTTTCCAGCTAAACGGAATTGTGGTTTGAGTTGTAGAAACAACCACTCCCGTGGTGCACTCTTCATTTTGATTTGGGAAAACGGGAATAGCTGCAGTGGGCGGCTGGGGCGCTTCAGGTTCGGGCTGGGCCGATTTCTTTTTTGCGCACCCTACTATAACGAAAAGCAACATTGCAATAACTCCAATTCTCATTTCTTAATAATTTTATACACAGATTCAGAATCATCCAGTGATAGTTTAAGAATGTATACCCCCGGCTCGAGATGCTGAAGTTCTAAAGTTATTTTGTCACTGATATTGCTTAATGCTTTAGTGTAAACCATTTTTCCACTAAAATTCCGGATCTCTACTAAAGCATCGTCTGACCGGATATTTCCAAAATCAAGATCCAGAATATTTTCAAATGGATTAGGATACAACTTTACGGTATTACTGTTACTAATCCTTTTTTCAACAACACCCTGGCACTCATTGTCTGTACTCACCCGGATAACATTTTGCCCCTCATCTAAAGGCAGGGTCAGTTCTGTTTTACTTGTGGTATACCGTATTCCATTCAATTCAACCTTGAACGAGGACCCACCGGTCATGGATAACGTAACGCTGCTTGTTTTCGCAGAGTTGTTTACTGCAACATATACGCCTAAATCTTTAGGCTCTGTTATAACCACATCATAACATTGTTTAAAATCAGCTATCCCATCCACGGTTATACAGACGGAATAACTACCGTCCGGCATATCTTTAAACTCAACCGTGCTGGTAAATGGTTGTGACTGGCTGAATTTATTTCCGGTAATTGTGGCGGTATAGTTCAGGACTTTAGTTGCTGCAATCTTTACTGAACCGTTGTTGCTATTCTTGCACGATTCCCCGGTTGCCGATATCTGGAAATTTTTAACCGGAAGGCTGTATATGTAAGTAAATCCAGAGAAAGATCCGGATCCGGATGGAGTAGTCACAACTACGTTACCAGATGCTCCGGAACCTACAATCGCCGTAATAGTGGTTGCCGACACTTTCGTAAAAGAAGTTGCAGAGACCCCGCCAAAACTCACTCCGGTTACGTCTGTAAAATTTGTTCCGGTAATGGTAATCAAAGTTCCCGATACAGCTGTGGAAGGGGTTATTGAACCGATGACAGGAACAGGTACAGGATTAGCTGTTACTGTTGTTGCACCAGAAACCTCGGTTACGGTGTTTAAAGATATACTAACACTATACGCTCCGCTTTGAGTTGCCGTATACGAAACACCTGTAGCCGCCGGAATATCCACTCCATCCTTTTTCCATTGATAAGTATACCCTGAACCTGGACTGACTGTCAATACAACACTCCCTCCTGTAATAAAAGTAGTGGAGCCGGATGCATCAATAGTAGGTATTGGGACATAGCTAAATCCGGCTAATTTTCCGGATCCGGATGGCGTAGTTACCGTGACATCGCCTGATGCCCCTGTGCCCACCACAGCGGTAATAGTCGTTGATGATATCACAGTAAAAGAAGATGCAGCAGTTGTATCGAAACTTATGGCTGTGGCTCCTGTAAAATTAGTACCAGTTATCGTTACACTTGTTCCTTTTTTACCTGCTTTCGGGGTAAACGAGGTAACGACTGGTTGTGCCGGAATTGTTTGATTTTCAGAAATAACGAAAGTCTGGTTAGAAAGGCCAACTATCTCATCCTGTGCGCCGGTTTCAGAAATTCTTATCCGACATTCATTTGAGCCACCACTTACACGGGCAACACCCGTTTTAGAGATAGAACCAGTTTTTCCGGTTGCACTGCCTGGTACTGTCCATTCAAAGCTTCCCAATTTCGAATCAACAGCAACGCTTATTATCTGCCAGGTCGCTCCCCCATCTTTGGTATATTCAATTTTTACGGAGTCAGCTACATTCACCGTACTCCAGGTGATAAGGTATTTTGTACCTGCCACAAGTATTTCACCAGCTTGCGGTTTTATAACCAATATCTTTGAGATGTTACTCCTTGAGGAGTGCCCGTCATAACTTCCCCCTTTAAATTTTGACGCGGTACCGGCACTTATCCTTTTATTAAAATTGATTAATAAAGAGTCTTTTATTAATGGATTTTCAGAACTGACCGCCTTTATATAATAAGTTCCGGATAATTCCTCTTTATTAATAAACAAATAAGAACCTGCCGCTGCTTCGTAATTTCTAATAATATTAGTCCATGAGGTCCCAGTGTTTAATTTAATAGCAATATCCAGTTTAGATACTCCTGATTGAGTCCACGTGACCGGGAAAATGCTATTGGCATTCCCGTGGGTTGTAGAATCTGCCAGAAGCCTTACAAACCCCTCACTAATCTCAAATATCCCGCTTTTGCTATAAATGGTAGAATCGTTTGAAGAAGATATCTTCAAAACTCCCTGTTCCGTTGTTATTGCAGGCACAGTCCAATTATACTTGCGCGCATTGCCTGAGTATTTCTCAACAATAACACTCCATGACTTTCCGCTATCGCTTGAAAAGTAAAGGTTTATGTCTTCAACATTCTCGGCACTCCAGGTGACGTTGATCCCTGCGAATCCATTTAACTTCGTCCCTGCTACAGGACTTAATAACTGAACTTTGGCTTTTAAATTTGACGATTGACTAAATCCATCATATGCCCCTCCTTTATATTTGGCGGACAAGATATCTACAGGCCTGATCGCTAATTTCGACTTTGAGGAATCCAGTACAGATTGGTCTGTCGCAGTAATCTTAAATTCCAGTGAATCTGTTATCAGGTTTACAGGCGGAACCCAGATATACGTTAACATATTAGCTAACACCGAATTGGCAATCGTCTTCCAGGCACCTGCCCCGGTTCTGTATTTTACGGACAAGTAGTCTACCCCATTATTAACCCATGAGATTGGTATTGCCTGCTGCGGAAGATACAAGGCATCCGATGGCGCAACAAGCGCAATACTTTTCAATGGAATTTTAAAAGGGATTGTGTTCTTAGTACTTAAGGTTGTGTCTTCAACAGAAGATAAGCGGATTATTCCTTTATTCGTTAAACTGGATGGCACAGTCCAGTCAAATTTTTTGGCGTATGCAGGATAGGAAGAATTTACGGTTGACCATGTAGTTCCGCTGTCCGCAGAAAATTCAATTCTAAGGTATTCTATATTATCTGAAGTCCATTTTAACGCTTGGACGGAGGACGAAGCTAAAGTCTCATTGCCTGCCGGATACACCAGATTAAGCCTAGGAACTTTATTAGACAAACTGCTATGGCCATCAAAGCTTCCACCCCGATATTTGGCTTCAGCAAAAGGCTTATTCGAAACAACGGAAGTATTCCATGTATCTGCTACCCCCGAACTATCAGCCGATTCAACTTTTAACGTGATAGCACCATTAGTAAGTGACGGAACAATCCAGGTAAATGATCCTGCCAACGCCGGAAAGCCGCGGCGGATCGGGGTATAAGTTTTCCCGGTGTCCGTTGAATAATATAAATTAACCTTTTCAACAGTTCTGCTTTCCCAGCCAATTCTGAAGGGATTCCCAACCACGAGTGCAGCCGATGTGTCTACCTTAATATTTAGCTGGGGCTCCGAAATAGTAAAAGAACCACTATGACTGGCTATAGAACTGTTATAAATATCGGATATCCTGAGCTTGCCATTTAATGTTGGTTTTACCGGCACCAGCCACGCATACTTTGAAGCTGATGTTGGATATGCATTGATAATGCTCATCCATGTCACTCCGCCATCTGAAGAGTACTCAATCTTGATGTTCTCCACATTACTGCTTTCCCAACTGATGGTAAAATAATCACCGCCGGAAATGATTTGTCCCGCAGTTGGATTCTTCAACAGCAGGGCATCCTGGGCATAGGAGAACTGACCGTACAGCGAAATGAGAAAAAAAAGTATGATAAGCCTTTTCACCCTAATGCTATAAGTCTGAAGGTGCTGAACGAACTAGGCGGAATCCACCAGTGGTTGCGCCCCCTGTTCTGCCGGAAACACCATTCCAGCTATTTTTAAAGATCATCAATGACCAGTTATCAATCCAGGTAGTGTTCAACCAATGGCTTAATGCAGGAGAGCCATTAGGGTTGTTTTCTCCAAGGCCATTCACATCCTTAAATGATCGTGACGTCTCACTACTCAAACTCACAACAAACTCACCTGCATTATCAGTCAGTCCCATAATTCCATAATAACTGGCACCGGCACTTTTTCTGCTGGATTTATCCGTGGCAAATACTCCCACCCTGTAAGCACCCATTCCTCCGTCACCCCCTTCTATATTCATAATAGAAGAAAGATACTTTGCTGAATCGGAAACAAGAGGCGCTTCACTACCATTTTCCGGCCCGTTTAGTTTCAGAACAGATATCACCACATTGTTAGAAGGGTCTCCAGCTATTCCATAAGGGTTTGGACCATTTGCTCGGTCATTATAAGCCGGAGCTAACGGCCCTCTGGCGGCTTTTTCAAATTCCAGTTCTGTCATTGGTCTTAATGAAGACCAGTTAGCAAAAGCAAACAATTGTGTACCGTTGACGTAATCCATAGCGCGGTCTGGCCTCGATACGATATAGTTTTCGCCCTGCTTCTCAATTGAGAAGCGTGCAAGCGGCTGACTGGGTGACATAGGTGAGGGTAATAAACTCACCCCTGGCGTGAATTGTATTTTAGTAGTATTTAAAAAATCAGTGTACTGACCCTGGGTAACTTCATATTTCATTACGTAAACAGCCTTATATCCAACCGGAAAAGCAGAATATTTATATGGGTCAGTATTAGTTATTCCAACCCCTTTCAAACCGTTAATATATATTCCATCTATTATTACCTGGTCCCCAGTGTTCATCGGACCAACATTAGTCGCGGCAATGGTTAGTTTTGGCGTAGTCTTGTCAGAAATGATAGAAAACATGGGTGTATTCCTTCCAAATTTCACAGTATCGGCAGAAATGAAATTTTTAAAAATCGAAGGAACGATTCTATCAGCTGCGTACGTCATATATATGGAAGATGGTGTATAACCATCCCCAAAAGCAAAGCTGCCCTGCGGTACATACACCATTTCTGTAGCAAATAATCTTATTTCTGCAGAATCAATATTTGCAACCGAATCAATACCATAGTTCCATGCCAATTTAATTCCACTCAAATCTATATTTCCCGATCCGTTGCCTGAGCGGTAAATGAATGCCCCCATTTTGTCATCCGGGACAACAATCTTGGCGTTTTGTGAATTTCCGTCTATAGAATTACCAGTGGTCTGTAACTTGACATGCTTCCAGGATCCATTAGCTCTTTTAACCTTCACAGTAACCCACGCTGCGTCCCAGTTCACATCATCCCGCCATGAATTTTCCCATGAGAGATCAAATTTTATTCTAATATCTTTTGTGGCCCTGACTGTGTCTGCAAGAGAAAGCTTTTTTACCCGTATGTTATTACTATAAGATGTAAAAGCAAGAACAAGCAACAATAAGGCTGCAGAAAATATCTTTAAAATCTTTTTCATTTATTTGAAAGTTATTATCGTAAAGATATAATTATTATTCCGGTATTTCATTGAGCTTTTAACACCAGGCATACGCGAGATAATTGCCACAACAGTGACAATTTGACGATTAGAATCGCCAATCTCGCTAAATCTTCGTTACAAACGAGGACCATCAGTAACATATCCCCAACATAGCAGCACAAGCTGAACGAACAATACTGCTTTATGAACTATTATGCATCTATCAGTGAGATTTCTCCCTATCCCTACCACTTATCCACGCACGGTCGAAAGGACGGCGGAAGTGAAAGGACACTGCAAAACCTATTTTCCACAGCCTTAAAACAACCGTCATATCGACCAGCCCCGCGAAGTGGTAAGTGCAGGGAGATATCCCCAACATAGCAGCACAAGCTGAACTAACCATACTGCTTAATGAACTATCATGCAACTATCATCTTGCGCTCGTTTGCAACGAGCGCTTAATCTGGTTTTGCGATTCTATCGCTACCGCAAAACCTTCATAAGGCGGACACGTATTTACCAGCCTTGCGAAGTGCAGGTGCCGGGAGATATCCCCAACATAGCAGCACAAGCCAAACAAACCATACTGCTTAATGAACTACAACGCTTCTATCAGTGAGATTTCTCCCTTTCCCTACCACACCATCCACGAACGGTCGAAAGGACGGCGGTGGAACGGAGCTGCAAATATTCATACCATCTTCAAATAGAATTAATATATCTTAGCTAAACTGTTCAGCTAAGAAATTAAATGAAAAAAGCACTTTTAGTACTTATTGCAGTTTTTGCAGGGATAACTACAAATGCCCAGCATTTAGGCAAGTCGTATCGGCTAAAGAAGGTGATACCAGTACTGGGGCGTCAGGGGATTGCAATCGATAAGGACTATTATTATGTGTCGGATACCAGGGCGCTTTACAAATATGACAAACAAGGCAATCTGGTGATGAAGAATCTCCATCCCTTCCAAAATCCGGAGAAAGCCAACCACTTTGGCGACATTGACCTCTATAACGGTGAAATTTATTGTGGTATTGAAAAGTTCGAGTACGGACGCGGACAAAATATAGCTATCTCGGTTTATGACGCAAAAACGTTAATGTGGAAACGCGATTTCAATTGGGAACCTGGTTCCGGACAGGTTGAAGTATCAGGCATCGCAATAGATCGGGATAAAAAGATGGTATGGATGTCTGACTGGGTGGACAGCCGCTATGTATATGGCTACAGTCTGGAAACCGGAAAGTATTACACCAAAATGCAGTGCCGTCCGACGCCTTTTTGGTGCCAGGGAATATTCATTACAGACGGAAAGATGCTGTTTGCCGCAGATGATGGTGAAGCCGACTATCACATTGCCGACAATATCTATGTTGCCGAACTAAAAAACATTCAGTATACCGGTGTGAAGGACGGTGAACAATTTTCTATTATCGACAACAAACCGGTAAAAACCAGGGGAAAGGTTGCAGCCGGAGCTACCCCCGGCCGTCTCACGCTCTTTCGTGAAATGTCTGATTTTCGCCGTGCGGGTGAGATAGAAGGCCTATCCATCGACCCTGTTAATGATGATCTGGTAGTACTGAACAACCGGGGCACACAAATACTTCTTGGCATGTCGCAGGGCCCCCTAACCGCTGAAGGCTATACCGAAGAGATCCACGAACTGTATATTTATGCGAAAGTAAAGTAGTATTTAGTGTAGTAAACGCTATTATACCGATGATACCCGGCTATGCTGCCCCCCGCTGGCGGGGGTTGGGGGTGGATGACAATCGTCAGGAAAGCAAGATTCACTAGCGGCCGGTGCTGGCACCATACCGCTTTATGCCCGAAACAAAAATGAACAAGATACTCATAACACTTCT
>DASWTL010000187.1:0-2756 GCA_036402155.1 Sphingobacteriaceae bacterium
GGGGGGTGAAAAAACACTTACAGCCACCGCACTATTATTTTCACTTTACCTGCTCAAACCTGCACCATTCTGCATCTTCGATGAGGTTGATGCACCACTTGATGATACCAATATTGATAAGTTTAACAATATTATCAGAAAATTCTCATCCGATTCCCAATTCATTATTGTTTCTCATAATAAGCGAACAATAGCCAGCACTGATATCATTTACGGCGTAACCATGATAGAACAAGGCGTTTCAAGAGTGGTGGCAGTAGATATGCGGGAAATAGCTGCCTGAGTGAAATATCCGGAAATGTATTTTATCCGGTCGGCAATATTTACTTAACCTCTCTGCGAACTTCCTTCACCATATTTACACTTACTGGTGATGTTTCATTAACTCCTAACTGCCTTACATACGTTAAAATATCTGCCACCTGTTCATCCTTTAAAAAAGCAAATGATGGCATGGTAATATCGTATTTTACGCCATTTATTACCGCAGGACCTGTAGAACCTTTCAGAACCTTGGCAACAAGAGAACGTTCAGCAGAGTTTACCCGTTCAGATCCTTCTAATGGAGGAAATATCCCGGCTACACCTTTACCATCCTCTTTGTGACAGGAGGCGCAATACTGAACATATAACGTGGCCCCCGTTGCTGTATTGCTTAATACCTGATTAGTAGCCAGTACAGGGTTAGAAAATGGTTTGTCAGATTTTGAAATTTTAATTATCCGGTCATCTGATGCGATGGGTTTACCCATAGGATTCCAATCGTGATTACTTGTTGAAATATACACATCGCCTGCAGGAGAAATACACACATCTCTCAAACGACCATACTCGTTCTCAAAAAGCACGTCTTCATTGATGATAGATCTGCCATCCTCACTTAACTTTAACACTCTTAAACTTCTACCTTTCAGAGTAACCAATAACAGCGAATTTTTCCATCCGGGAATGACATCAGAATAATAATAATCTAAACCTGCCGGAGCTATGGTTGGTGTCCATGCCTTTACCGGATCAACGGTTTGTTTCGCCTTTTTAAACGCTGTTTCTTCCTCGTTCTCTGCAAATCCCTGCACGGTTGGCCAGCCATAATTACGGTTCGGCGTAAGCAGGTTTACTTCATCCTCTGTTGCATCGCCATGTTCAGAAGAATACAAATATCCCTTCTTTGAAAAAACCAATCCCTGCATATTTCGGAATCCCCAGGCCCATACGGCACTCCCTTTCCGGGGATTATCTTTTGGTATCGAACCATCAAAGTTTAATCGCAGGATTTTGCCGTTCAGTGAATTAACATTTTGTGCGTTGCCATCAGTAACCGCATCTCCTGTTGCCCAATAAAGTTTTCCTTTCCAAATCGTAAGCCTTGATCCATTATGGCCATTATTTCCGGGTATTACCAACAGTACTTTCGGATTTACCAGCACTTCATTCTTCCAGGTATACCGTACAAGCTTTGAATGAGGTTTTTTATCTTTCAAAAATGTATAATTTAAAAATACATATGGATTATTCTTCATATCCGGATGAAGAGCCATTCCCAATAGTCCCGCAGTTCTGAGATGCCATACATCAGGAATTGTTAAAATTACCTGCTTTCCTCCTGTAACAGGATCAATACGACTTACCAGGCCTTTTTGCTCAGTTATCCATATCTTATTATCAGGGCCCCAGATAATTTCCCATGGCACATCTAAGCCTGTAGCCACTGTAGTTGCTTCTACGCCCGGACCAACGATAGTATCCGTCACTATGTGACCCGGTTTCCATATACTTAATTGCGGGGTTGAACTATTAAAAGCCCAGGAGAAAAAGAGTGTAAAAAAGATATTCAAATAAAAAAAATTCATAATCAGATATAAACTATAAAGATACAGATAACCAGCAACTTCATCTACAATTAACCCGAATGCTAAACGGGCACACGTTTTTTCTCACAAACTTTTATGACATAAGTCATTTTAATGCGAAAGTGCACAAGATACCTTTATTGAAGAAAATATAAGGTCATGAAAACTATCATAGTCGCCACAGATTATTCTGACAGCGCAGAGGTTGCATTAAAATATGCAACTTTTATTGCCAGGCTTACCAAAACAAAAATAGCCCTTTTAAACATTTACACCTTCAATATCCATGCATTAAACGGCCGTATTAGTCCGGCTGCAATGGACAACCTGATAGAAAGCAATCAACAACATCTGGAGCATTACGCAAAAAAATTATCGTCAAAATATGATTTAGCACTATCTGCACATACCTTAACCTCAATCGAAGATTACTCACTTGAAAAATTTGCACAGAGTTTGAATGCCGGTTTAATTGTAATGGGGATGAATCGAAATCTCTCTGATCAGAGTTTGTCGGGAAATATTTCATCATCCATTATTAAAAACACAAAGCTTCCGGTATTGGTAGTACCACAGGGAGCAGAATTTAAATTACCCGAAAGGTTGTTGTATGCCTGTGATTATCATGCTGTTCCAAATGAAGATCATCTACAGGAACTAAATGAAATAGCGGGCACGTTTGGCGCAGAAGTACAAGTATTTCATATCACAAAAAAACCTTTCGAAGCGGACGAAGCACTTCAGGCCATCGTTATCGGACAGCTTGAGAATTCTCTTCAGCCTGTAAACCATTCTTACCGGGATAAAAATGCTAAGGATATAATTGAAGGACTAAAAGAAGGGATTGAGGAATTTAAGGCGGATATCCTGGTGATGTCCCCACATAAATATGGTTTCTGGAGTTCC
>DASWTL010000188.1:0-7982 GCA_036402155.1 Sphingobacteriaceae bacterium
CTTGATAAACATCAGGCAACTATAAAAGTAAAAAACAATCACCCTTCGGGAAGTATTTTCGAAGTAACATTTAACAGTAATGGCAACTAAACAACGTATTTTATTAGTGGAAGATGAGGAACATCTTCTTGAGGCTATTAAGCTTAACCTCGAACTTGAAGGGTACAAGGTAAGTACAGCTACTGATGGTAAAAAAGCTTTGAAGATATTTAAGGAAGAGCGGTTTAACCTGGTTATACTGGATGTTATGCTTCCTGAAATTGATGGCTTTCAGGTAGCAGAAACAATACGTCTTGAAAATAGCGAGGTGCCTATCATGTTCCTTACAGCAAAAAATACGAGTGAAGACCGTGTTACCGGACTGAAAAAAGGGGCGGATGATTATCTGGTAAAACCATTTAACCTGGAAGAGTTGATTCTGCGTGTAGGAATCCTGGTAAAAAGGAGCCTGAAAGGTGATGAGCTTAAAGAGTTGAACTCGTATAAAGTAGGTAATAAAACCATTTATTTCAATTCATTTGAAGTTCAGAATGAAGACGGTTCAATAACGCCGCTTACAAAAAAGGAGACCATGCTTCTTAAACTGTTAATTGAACGCAGAAATGAAGCGGTATCACGTGAACAAATACTTGAAACTGTCTGGAATTATGACGTTTATCCTTCAACACGTACTATAGATAACTTTATACTTACTTTCCGTAAGTATTTTGAACCTGATCAAAAGAACCCTATATATTTTCATTCTATTCGTGGAGTAGGGTATAAATTCACGGATAACCAATAATGTTCACCCGACGATATCGCCTGATCTTAATAGCAATTGGTGTAATATTCCTTTGCTGGACCATTTATATTGAAGTTTATGAAGTTGCTGCTGCTATTGCAATTGCAATATTGGCCTTGGTATGGGGTTATTACAGTGAGGGTACTGTGGTTATGGCTGCCAGGGAATTTCATAACAAGAATTTTGAACGGGCAGAAGAACTTCTGAAAGAAATTGAAGACCCGGACCGTTTAAAGAGACATCGCCGTGGATTCTACGAATTTATTTACGGCAATATTGAACTGCACCGGCAAAATTTTGACGCCGCGGAACGTCATTTTCAAATAGCCACCCGTTTTCCGCTCCGAAACCAGAATGATAAAGCCATTGTGCTTGTCCACCTGGCCAATTTAAATTTGAGGAAGAAAGACTTCGAGCGCTCCGCGGCCTATGTTGCAAAGGCCAGACAAATGAAGATCACCTCGAGGGTAAAGGCAATTATTCAAAAAATAGAAACAGAAATTCAAAAATCGCGTGAACAACCAGAATATACAGGATAGCTTATTTATAAAATCAGCGTTTTCAAAACCAACAGAGCGGCCACCCGTCTGGATGATGCGTCAGGCAGGCCGGTTTATGAAAGAATACTGGGAAATCAAGAATAAGTATTCCTTTCTTGAAATGTGCAAAACACCAGAAATCGCTGCCGATGTGACGATGCTTCCTGTTGACCTGCTGGATATTGATGCTGCTATTTTGTTTTCTGATATCCTGGTAACAGCAGAGGCAATGGGTGGAGATCTAAGTTTCACACAGGGCGTGGGGCCAAAGTTTTCAAACCCCGTCAGGACAAAGGCAGATATCGAAAAACTAGAAGTAGATGTACAGCCCCGTCTGCAATATGTTGCCAATGCAATTAAAGTTATTCAGCAACGACTTAATGGTAAAATTCCCTTGATAGGGTTCGCAGGCGCTCCATTTACCGTAATGAGTTACCTGGTTGAGGGCGGATCTTCAAAAGATTTTAAACTCACCAAACTAATGTTGCATAATGAGCCGGAACTGGCTCACCAACTTTTAAGTAAGATTGCTAAAGTGACAGCGGATTATCTTAATCTGCAGATTGAAGCCGGAGTTAACGCAATTCAGATCTTTGATAGCTGGGCACTTGCACTTTCGTGGGATGATTATCAAGAGTTTTCTCATCGATATATAACTGAAATTATTGCCAATCTTAACCGGAAAGATATTCCCGTAATCTCTTTTTGCAAAGGGAGCTCAGTTTTTGCACCTGTAATGGCTGAAGCCAGGCCTGATGTTATTTCTGTTGACTGGAATGCAGATCTTTTAAATATCAAACGCAGTTTACCTTCCGGAATAGCTGTTCAGGGTAATCTTGATCCACACATACTTTATGCTGATAAAAAAGTGATCAGGGAACGTATTCTCAGGTTATTTGAACGTATGCGGGGCGAAAACGGATTTATATTTAACTTAGGTCATGGTATTATGCCGGATATTCCATTCGATAATGTAAAATATGCGGTAGAAGTTATTAAAGAGTTTAGATATTAACCCAACCCCTGAAGGGGCCCGGGTATCGGTAAACTTATGTTCCCTTTAGGGGATTACGGGCTTATGGCATACAATTACATTAAAGCAATTCACATTATTTTTATGGTCAGCTGGATGGCAGGCTTGTTTTATATTGTACGCCTGTTCATTTATCATACCGAAGCTAATGACCGCCCGGAAAATGAACGTTTAATATTACAACGGCAGTTCCAAATCATGGAAAGCAAGCTTTGGAATATCATTACCACCCCGGCTATGATATTAACTTTACTCGCCGGCCTGATTATGCTGTATCTGAACCCGGCCCTGTTTTCAATGGGTTGGATGCAGATCAAATTACTTTTTGTAATCGGGTTGCTCGCCTACCACTTTAAATGCCAAACCATAATTAAGCAGCTTAAACAAGAAAAGTACTACTGGAGTTCTACACGCCTGCGTATTTGGAACGAGGTGGCTACCATCTTTCTTGTCGCCATAGTTTTTCTTGTTATTCTAAAAAATGCTGTGAACTGGGTGTATGGCCTTGTGGGTCTCTTATTATTCTCCATAATAATTATGTCGGGGGTAAAGATTTATAAGTATTACCGCACAAAATAATCTGTAATAAGCGGTGCTGATAAGAACAAAAGCTGGATTATGTACGTAACATATTCTTATTTTATGATTCTTATATAAAATTGAAATCGTATGCAACTCTTCATCAAGTTTCAGCATCTTAGATACAAATGCATATGACTCTAAGACATAAGCTCACCGCAGAAGATTTACTTGAAGGATGTAAGAGAAAGGATAGGAAGGCTCAGGAGCTTTTGTATCAGGCGCTTGCATCTAAAATGCTTGGTGTTTGTGTGCGATATGCAAAGGATTCATTTGAAGCAGAAGATATTCTGCAAACCGGGTTTATAAAGGTATTTCAGAAGGTTTCAGAATTCAGAGGTGATGGTTCTTTCGAGGGTTGGATAAGGAGGATTATGGTGAATACCGCGATAGAAGTGTACAGGAAAAATCAACGGAGTTTAAATGTTGTTGATATTGACCAGGTTTTTGACGAACCTCAAACGATGTTTGATATGTCCGGACTAGAAACCAAGGATTTATTGAAGCTTATTAAACAGCTGCCAGGCGGATACCGTTTAGTGTTCAATATGTACGTGATAGAAGGGTACTCGCATAAAGAAATAGGGGAACAGCTGAATATTTCGGAAGGGGCTTCAAAATCACAATTATCAAGGGCGAGAGCATTATTGCGGGAGAAAATAATAAAGATGGAGGGTTATAGTTATGAAACGCATGTCGGATAAAGAATTTGATAAGATATTTAAGGATGGCTTTGATGATTTTTCTGTTACGCCATCAAAATCGCTCTGGCCTTCAATAGAAAGTGAGCTGGCAAATAAGAAAAGAATTAAGCGCTTTCCCTTATTCTGGGTGGCTGCAGCCAGTGTAATTGTTGTTTTTATTACCGGATTATATCTTTTCAGACCAAAACAGAAAATCTGGCTCCATGAGGTAGATAATCAAGTAGTTTTAGTTAAACCGGAACAGAAAAATATAACCTCTAAGGTAACAGACTCTGCGGTTAAGAAGCAAAAGCCCAACCTGACGAGTGCGTTAAATAAAAAAATGGTGGCGGCACCCAAATCAGTGGAAACACATAAAAAGATTAGCGTTCCCAATCCTAAACCTGTCGTAACTGTATCAGTAATTCCGGTAAATAAAGTAGTAGCAAAAATTGAGGCTCATGAGAAGCATACCGTTAATAAAGTTGCTATGGTGGCCATACCAGACCAGCAGGAAGTCTTGAAATCAGCCTTACTGCCTGATTCCGTATCCCAGAAAAATGAAGTAATTGCTAGCCGGCGCCGTATAAAGTCAGTAGGAGACTTAGTTAACTTTGTAGTTGCAAAAGTTGATCAGCGCGAGGATAAGGTGATTGAAATGGCAGATAATGATGAGGGGTCGAGTATAACCGGAATTAATATCGGCGTATTGAAAATTAAATCCACAAATAAAAATAATAAGACGCCAGGAGGCTTTACGTTCAATTTTAAATAGTATCAATTTTTAAAGTATCATGAAATTTTTATTAACACTCTTTATTTGCTGCTTTTATATCACAGGTTTCGCACAGGAAAAATCTAAAACAGACACCGTTCTGATCATTACAGTTGATAGCACTAAAAAGGCTCATAAAAAAGTAAACGTGCGGATTGATAAACAAACAGATACTGCAAAGAAAGTGATAAAGCCATCGTCAAAATTTTTTGCCAAGATGACTTTTTCCCGAATCGACCTGGGTCTGAGTAAGAACATTGATAATGGAAGCTTCACACTATCACCTGCCAATGCCTTCCTGGAAAGTGAAACCTGGAAATCAACAAATTTTGGATTTGATCTGTTCGAGATGGCGTATCGTTTCAATAGTTATTTCAAGATCTATTTGTCGGCCGGATTTGACTGGAACCATATGCGACTGAAACAGAACATAACTATTCTGCCTGATCAGCCATCACTTTCGTACCGAACCGATACCATAGATTACAAGAAGAACCGTTTCTCAAACCAGTACCTGAGAGTACCGCTGGGAATACAATTACGGTCAAAAGATGATAAGGATGGTAAGAAGATATATTTTGTTGCAGGGCCTGAAATAGGAATTTTGTTAAATGGTAAAGTAAAACAACATAGCAGCGAAAGAGGGCGGGAAAAAGTGAGGGATGATTATAACTTTGAGCCTTTCAGGTATGGCGCATATGCCCGGTTTGGATATGGTTCCTGGGGAATTTATACTAAGTATTACTTTAATGATGTGTTTGCTAAAGAACAGGGTCCGTCTGACTTTAGAAATATGTCCTTTGGGTTAATGCTGGGGTTTTAAGGTAGGGCCACGGATAATAACTCATTAACCAATTGATATGGCAAATTTCTTAAGCTTTAACCCTGTTAAGAAGACATTTCAAGCTGCAATTTTTGGTGCAGGATTTCTTTTTAGCTCATGTAATCCGATCTTAGGCGTTTTAACGGCTAACTGGAAAAACCAGCTAGCATATTTAGAGACTGACGACTATGACTTAAGGATCAAACAGAACCTGTACATGGGATGCCCCAAGCCGATAAGCTCTCTTTCTGAACACCAGATCTCTTTTGAAAACGTCTCTTTGCCCGAGGCTATAAGGTTACTTTCAGATAGCCCTGACAGAATTGAGTTTGTTAATTTGGACCGGTCAAAGCAAGCATTTAGGATTGATCTGGAGTATGCAGCGAAAAAAGATCGGAGCCTTCAGTCAGATAAAGATACTGTACTCAATTTATTGGGAAAAACTACCGGGTACTCGGTGAGTAAAAATAGAATTTCTAAGAAAGTATATTCATTAAAAGTCAGTGACAACGATAAGCTGAAGTCTTCTGCCTATAAGGAACCCGGTTTTGTGACGGCTGAAAACAAAATAGTTGATTTCAATAAATTAAAGTATTCTGCCCAAAAAAAATCGAGTATCAGTGTAAATGATAGTAGCGTGGTATTTACTAACTGCTCCTTAAAAACGATCTGCCGGCAGCTGGAACGGAATATGCCTGTCTATATCGATTACGATCTGGATGATACGCATTTATATTCCATGGTTGTTCCTACAATTAGTTCCACAGGGTTACGTGGTTACTTTAATTTACGGGGAATAGATTTGATTGAGAATGAAGAGGAAATCCTGATCACTAAGATCACTTTTAAAGACGACCTCCGAAAATAGCGTTGATAAGTTAGCAGGTAATACCTCAGAGATATTATATTTGATGAATGGCCGCTATCCCCGAGATCTCACTATCCAACGTCAGTAAGCATTATTCAGTAGAAAGCAGATCCGGTGTTTCTAATATTAATTTATCAATTTCTAAAGGTGAATTTGTTGCCATTGTGGGAGAGAGTGGCAGTGGAAAGAGTACCTTACTTAAGCTGATTTGTGGCTTATTATCCCCTAATTCCGGCGAAATTTTGTTCCAGGGTAAACATGTGGAAGGCCCTCATGAAAAGCTGATCCCCGGGCATGACAGTATGAAAATGGTCAACCAGGATTTCAATTTGAACCTGTATGCAAAGGCCTACGATAATATTGCTGCCATGCTTTCCAATGAAGATCTCAGAGCCAAGAAGCAAAAAACACTGGAGATGATGGAGTTTCTGGGGATCGACAAACTGGCGGAAAAGCGCATTGTTGAATTAAGCGGCGGTGAGCAGCAGCGGGTTGCCATAGCCAGGGCTATTATTACAGAACCTGCAATCTTGTTGTTAGATGAACCTTTCAGCCAGATTGATGCGGTATTAAAATCACAGCTCCGCGCAGATCTGAAACGTTTGTGTACATTCCTTGGCATAACCATCATTTTAGTATCTCATGATCCTGCGGATGGAATGTCTTTAGCCGATCAGATGCTGATCTTAAAAGATAGTGAAGCGATAGAATATGGTAGTCCCAAAGAAATTTATAATTCTCCTGAACATTTATATACCGCCCGTTTGCTTGGTAATGCTGTGGTGCTTAATACCGAAGACGCCCGTAAAAATGGTATCCGATCCAGGAAGAATCATGTTATGTTTTATCCCGAGTGGGTTCAGTTGAAAAATAGCTGGCGCAGCAAAAGGTATGAAATAAAGGATATTTTTTATAGAGGTTTTTACGAAGAGTTATTGCTTGAGCGCGACCACGTAAAGATCCGTGCCGTAAATATGAATCCCGGACTTTATAAAAAGGGCGGTACGGTATTAGCTGTAGTTAATAAGTTTTTGGAGTATGATTAGTGTGGTCCTCCATATTATACTAAATATTCAAACAAGGTTGGATCGTGGTTAAGTTCCTTAAATTCAAACTTGAATTCTTTCAGTCGGTCGATCAGCAATGGATAATCAGAGGCCGATTTTAATTCAATTCCAACCAATGCCGGTCCGTTTTCTTTCTGTGTCTTTTTTATAAATTCAAACCGGGTAATATCATCGTCAGGTCCCAGAACATTATTCACAAACAGTTTAAGTGACCCCGGCCGCTGCGGAAAACTAACCACGAAATAGTGTTTTAACCCTTCGTATAAGAGCGATAATTCCTTGATCTCCTGCATTCTTTCAATATCGTTGTTGCCGCCGCTGAGTATACAAACTACTTTTTTGCCTTTAATCTCATCAGCAACAAAATCAAGCGCTGCAACCGACAAAGCGCCCGCCGGTTCAGCGACAATGGCTTCCTCATTGTATAATTTCAGGATCGTTGTACAAACCTTACCTTCCGGTATCAGCAGGATCTCATCAAGTACTTCTCTGCAAATAGGGAAGGTTAATTCGCCTGCACGTTTTACAGAAGCTCCGTCAACAAAACGGTTTATTTCAGACAGGGTTACGGGTTCACCCGCCTCAAAAGCTTTCGACATGGAAGGCGCGCCTTCAGGCTCCACGCCAATTAGTTGAATATCAGGATTCTGTTGTTTTAAAAAGCTTCCTGCTCCTGCGGCCAGCCCGCCTCCGCCAATAGGAATTATAACGACTTCCACATCCGGCAGATCTTCAACTATTTCCACACCCACGGTCCCCTGGCCTTCAATGATACGGTAATCGTCAAATGGAGGGATAAATGTCATCTGATGAGTTTCCAGGTAAGCCCTG
>DASWTL010000189.1:0-5968 GCA_036402155.1 Sphingobacteriaceae bacterium
GATTTTTCCTGTTTTGTCAGTTTAGATAAAACTTTTGCTTTACTGTTTTTTTCACTGCCCAGTGTCTGTTTTTCTTTTTTGTTTCTATCCAGTATGTTGATCTCGGTTTTAAGAATGCCCTGGGTTTTATTTATACTGGCAGCATGTCTGCGCCGTGATGCGCTGAATTGTTGAATATATTTAAGTCTTTTATATGCCTGGTTAAAATCTGCGGAAGCGAAAATAAACATCAGCTTATTATAGGCGCTCTGATTTTTGTGAGCAAACTGAATCATCTTTGAGTATTCGTATTTCAGTTTCTCAAGCTCACTTTGCAATGATCTCACCCTGCGGGTATCATCTTCTATTTTTTCATCCAGTAATCGTATTTCAGAATTAATAGTGCTGATTTTCTCTTCCCGTAGCCGGATCTGTGTGTTTAGTAAGTTTATCTGGGAAATTGATAATTTCTTGCTCCGGTCAATTTTACTCCTGGCCAGCTTTAAAGAATTTATTTCTTTTGTAATAGCATCTTTGCGTTTTTTTAAAACCGAGCTGCTTTGAGAAAATGTTTTGCCTGAAATTGCAAATAAGAAAAATATCAGAAATAGTCTGGTATACCGCATTGGTGCAAAACTAGCAAATTCTTACGGGTCATTCTGATCCGTTGAAAAAAGCTTGTTTATTAACAATTCCTATTGAATCTCTTCCTTTACTTCTCCGCATTCCAGCATATCATCACCATAGTACGGGTTTCTGATCTCTGATTCTCCGGATAGCCAGTAGCCGCCATTACCATCATTTGCCATCGGGCAATACTGTTTGTAAATTTTTCCTTCTGCTATTTTACCGGATCGGATGGTTGATTCAACCTCAGCAGATAGTGCATTAAATTCTGCACGCTGAGCGCTGAGTTCTGTTGCTGAGGCGATTTTTCCTGCTAAATCAGCGCCTTTTGAATTGCCGGCAGTAGTTAATGAGGTTTGTAATGCTGACGCTACCGACTGTGCTTCTTTGGGGTCAGATTTAACAAGCACATTTTTTAGATTTATATAATCTTCATAAACTGTTTTAATACCCTCATTTTCAAACGAAAGCTTTGTCTGCGGTTTTACAGGTTCAGTTTTTTCTGTTGATTTATTTTCGGCTTTATTCTTTGAGCCGTCAGATGAACATCCAGTTATTGCTGCTGAACTGATTAGAAGTGTAATTAAAAGAATACTGGTTAATGATCTCATATCGTTTTTTTATTTATCCTTTTACATTTTTATACGACAAATTTATTAATACTACGCCCGAAAGTATAATAATTAACGAAACTATTGTATAAACGGTTATCTCTTCATTAAGAATAATCCATCCCAGAAGTACCGCAACGGCTGGGTTAACATAGGCAAATGTTCCCACCTGTGCGGCGGGTCTTTTTGATAAAAGCCAGATGTATGCTACGTAACCTATTAACGATCCGCATAAAATAAGGTATACTACGGCTAGTAGTGAGTTAGTTTGCATAGTATTTATATTTAAAGAGCTAAATTCTCCGCTTATGCCGGCTGCAATAGCATATAATAATCCTCCCATAATCATCTGAATGCTTACTCTGAGGAAAATAGGAGTTGCCGATCGTATTGTTTTTGAATATAATGTACCTGCAGCCCAGCAGATGTTTCCGGCAATAAGAACAGGTATGCTTATCGCAGCTAATGGCGAATCATTTAACGTAATTTTCTTCCCACCGGAAAACAACAGTATGACGCCAATAAATCCGATAAGCAAACCAAGAATAGGAGTTAACCTTGAAAACGTAAATCGCCAGTTTGGACGATCGAGGACTGCCAGCCAGATAGGTAAACTTGCCACTGCCACTGCCACTAAGCCAGTTGGCAAATATTGTTCAACCCATACTATTGCACCGTTCCCTCCAAATATCATCAATGCTCCTGCTATGCTGTTCTCTTTCCAGTCTTTAATTACCGCCCGGTCATTATTCACAAAATAACACCAGGAAAACAAGATAACACCCGCCAGAATAAACCTGGTGCCGGCCATAATCATTGGTGGTATGGACTGGATTGCGATTGCAATTCCTAAATAAGTAGAGCCCCAAATAAGATAAACAGCTGCAAATGCCAATATAATTAATATGGGTGAAGCTGTCGCGGTTTGAGTTTTCATAATAATTTGCCGGGCTAAATTACTACTTTGGGCTTGATGGTGTCGTGGAAAATGTCTTGATTAAGTAATATATTAGGGAAAAATTAATATGGACCCGGGAACCTTAATTCAGTTGGTTAAAATGAGAATGCCATATGGCAAGTATAAGGGTCGCTTACTTTGTGATCTGCCCGAACCTTACCTGGTATGGTATCAGTCAAAGGGCTTTCCGGAAGGTAAATTGGGGATGCTTTTGTACACACTTTACGAGATAAAACTAAACGGTTTAGAGTATCTATTAGAACCGCTGAAAAAGTGAGTGTATTTGGTTGAAATAGTTGAAGGCGGTTAAAGATGTTGGAATAAATGGGAGAGGTTAGATTCAAAAGTTTTAGAAATGGTAAAGGTTTACATTTTGGAAGTGACTATTACCTTCTATTTTTCACCTTTCATCCTTTACGTTAATCTTTAATTTTTATTAAGACCGCGTTTAAACTGAAATAAGTAATGGTAACCCACTATAGCTAAGCCGGATATAAAGAAAAGAGTAGCATATGGTCTGAGGGAATCATTAAAAAAAAATTCTCCGGTCATCCAGGTACTATTAGCCATTATCCAGAAGCATACGGCCAGATTATGCATAGTTTCAGACCTGATGCTTCTGAATTTCCAGGTGATATATACAGCCAGAAATAAGGTGGGGAAAATCATAAACATACCTAAAATATGTAAATCCAAAACCCAGAAAGTGTCTTTAAGCAGCCACAGGGCTATATGTATGTTCTCAAATTTACGGATTGATTCTAATCTCACAGATTTAATTATCGGCTAAATATCACAACTTAATTTTTAAATAAAAAGCGCATAAGCTTTGCTGATATACTGATCTTAAAGTGATCAGTCATTATCATCTGAGGTGATTTCTTTCACTTCAAACTTATACGAGCCTTCAATGGGCCGGATAGGTTCGTTAAGACGATCGCTTATTACCTTTACAAAGCAGCCTCCATAATAGAAAATTATAGATGAGTAGAATACAAACAGCAGTATTAAAACCAATGAGCCTGAAGCATTATAGATTAGCTGTATATTGCTTTTAGCGAGAAAAAACCGGATGGTCAGTTTTCCAGCGGTAAAAAGTACAGCAGTGAATAGTCCTCCAAAAAAGGCATTTTTCCAAAGGGGGCGACCATTTGTTATATACCGGAAAAGTACGGTAAACCATAACATAATGATGATGGCAAAAATCACCTCATTTAGCGTGCTGTTTATGTATCTCAAGAATTGGTAATCATGTCCTTCAGCATATTCTACCAGAAAATTTCGGACGGTTTCAATTAACAAGCCGGATGTAAACAGAATGCCTGCCAGAATAATTATTCCTAAAGAGCGTGCACGTTGTTTTAATTGGAACCAAATTCCTGCTTTCGCTTTAACTTTAATACACCAGATCTGATCGAGCGAGTTTTTTATAACAACAAACAATGTAGTGGCTATGAACAGTACAAAAAGGAAACCGAGACCCGCAGTATACCAGGTATAGTCAAATCCCATTACATTTCTTACCGTTTGGCGGATAAGTAACGCACTATCTGATCCAAGTACTTCAGATAAGCGGTTCATCAGGTTTTTGGCAAAGGTTTTTCTGTCTACGAAAAAGCCAAATACTAAAACGATGATAAACAGGATAGGAGGTAATGCAAATGTGGTAAAAAAAGCCGTTGCTCCGGCCATTCGTAATGGGTCGTTCTTTTTAAATTCAATAAAAGCTATTTTCATCAAATATGAGAGCAATCTCACATTCTTCCACGCAGAATTTCGCAGATCAGTTAGAAGCATACCTCAAAGAAAGGGATTTAAAATGGATTAACTCAAAAGGAGTAATGCGGTGTGAATACACTTTGTATAAAATTACCTGTAGTAATCTCATACAAAGTGTTCAAAAACAACTAAATAATAGTGTTTGAGAGAAGCGCGACCTAAAGTTCTTTTAGTTCGCTTACAACCTGGGTAATACTTGATTTGGCGTCACCAAAAAGCATTAAGCAATTGGGGTAACCAAACAATTCGTTTTCAATACCGGCATAACCCGCATTCATACTTCTTTTAGAAACAATTACCGTACGCGCCTTGTCAGCATTTAATATTGGCATTCCGTAGATCGGACTTTGCGGATTGGAACGTGCAGCGGGATTTACTACATCGTTTGCTCCAATAATTAATGCTATATCCGTATTGGCAAATTCATCATTGATATTATCCATCTCTACCAGTTTGTCATATGGGATATTTGCTTCCGCAAGTAATACATTCATATGGCCCGGCATTCGGCCTGCTACCGGATGTATGGCGAATTTAACAGAGATGTTTTTCTTCTCTAACAGATCTGCCAGTTCACGCACAATATGTTGCGCCTGGGCAACAGCCATTCCATATCCCGGAACAATAATAACAGATGATGCACTGTCAAAAAGCATGGCAGTTTCTTCAACACCTACTTCCTTAACAACTATTTCTTCACCTGTACCTGACGAGGTTCCTGCTGTTTGTCCAAACCCACCAAGTAACACATTCGTTAAAGAACGGTTCATCGCCTTGCACATAATCTGGGTTAGAATAATACCTGAAGTTCCAACCAAAGCGCCTGCAATGATCAGTACCTGGTTATTCAATATAAAACCTGTAAAACAAGCAGCGATTCCGGAATAAGAATTCAGTAATGATATTACTACCGGCATATCAGCGCCTCCAATTGGTATTACTACCAGAACACCCACCAGAAGTCCAAGAATTAATATGCCGAGCATCCAGATCTGTGCATTTGGATTTAGCACTACCATTACCGACATGAAAATTATAATCAGAAGCAGAACGGCATTTAGTAAATGCTGGTTTTTAAATGTTATAGCACGCCCGTTTATCAGCCCTTTTAACTTACCGAATGCAACCATTGAGCCTGTAAAGGTTATCGCACCAATAATTACACTCAGAACCACTGTTACAGCAACAATGGCATCCATGGTTAAGGCTGCATTATGAGCCTGACGCCAATATTCTGATGTGGCCACCAAAACTGAAGAAGCTCCGCCAAAACCATTTAATAAGCCTACCATTTCGGGCATTTCAGTCATTTGAACACGACGTGCAGCAATGATACCTATGGCAGAGCTTACCAACATGGTAATTAATATCTCTGTAAAACTTAAAACCTGTTTTTCAAGCAAGGTTGCCAGAACCGCAATAAGCATGGCAACAGCACTCAGCATGTTACCCCGCCGTGCAGTTGACGTTTTTCCAAGCATTTTAATGCCGATAATGAAAAGAACGGATGCAATCAGGTATGAAAATTTTATTATTAAATCGTTATTCATGAACTATTTTTTCTTTTTAAACATCCGTAACATTCTATCAGTAACCGCATATCCTCCAACCACATTTAGTGTGGCAAGGAAAAGCGCGGCAAGGCCCAGGATTTTGCTTAATGAGCCATCGGCAGGTCCGGAAGCAATTATTGCTCCCACTATGGTAATTCCTGAAATTGCATTTGATCCCGACATCAGGGGAGTATGCAGTGTTGGCGGCACTTTTGCGATTAGTTCGAACCCTACGAAACTGGCAAGCACCAAAATGTAAAGTAATATGATTAAAGTTTCTGCATTCATGCTTTATTCTTATTTAGTATTTCTTTTGTAAACTGATGTACAACTTCTCCATTATGAGTGATCAGAGATCCCTTGGTTATCTCCTCATCCATTTCCCATTTAAACCCATCCTTATTTGCAAGGTGCAATAACAGCGTGCTTATATTTTTTGCATATAATTCACTGGCGTTTAC
>DASWTL010000190.1:0-3415 GCA_036402155.1 Sphingobacteriaceae bacterium
TTTATAGAATTATTGATAAGATTACGGATTATCACCTGCAACATATCGGGATCTGCCAATATTTGTAAAGAAGGATCTATAGTATAGCTAAGTTTAAGACGTTTTTTAGCTGCAATAGCTCTCTGGACTGTTAACGTTGGGCGCAAGGCTACCAGCACATTTATTTCCTGGATTTTGGCATTTAATCCCTCCAATTGTGATGCCGACCAGGTAAGAATATTGGTCAGAAGATCCTGAGTGTTCCGGGTAATTTGTAAAAGGTCATTCTCAAACGAGCGTTTTTCTGCGGGGTCAAGGTTCTCTTCAGATAATATCTGGAGATAATCATGTATGGTAGCAAGCGGCGCCCTTAAATCATGTGATATGATCGAAAAAAGCTTATCTTTCTCATCATTCAGCTTTTCCATCGATACAGCACGCATTTCTGCAGAGGTTTTCTCCTTTTTATAATTATCGCGCATGTAAGTTGTTCCGGTATATATTAAAACAATTACTACAAGATATAAAGAACCAGTATCTATAAACAGGCTGGAACGATGGGTATACGGATTGGTAACTAACTGAGGGTAATAATACTCGGTGCATAGTAACCCAAGAACAAGAGCGAGATTTACAAAAATCCAAACGAAATTGGATTTTTTTGAAGCAACCGTAATGATCAGGAAAAAGGTTAGAGCTAATAATATCAGAGTTGGACCGCCAATCCCTGCATTATAAAAGTAATTTAAAATCAATAACGAATGAATATTTATACCCGTTAATAAAATGCTGATCTGTAATTGCCTTTTAAATCTGGCTAAATAATACAAATAGGATTGAATACAGAATAAAGTAATGGATATAACCAGGGAGAAAGATAAGCCAAGAGAAAAATTAACCGGAATGTGATAGGCTATTGCAAGAAGGCCAATAATGCATAAAGCATTAAATATGCGTGCTTCCAGGGCAAACTCAGAAGGGTTGCCAGTTAAATAATCCCAGACAGCTGTAACTGAACGTAAAGATTTTTTAACCACTTTATGAAATCAAAGCATTATAACCATCATAACAAGCAAGAAGCTTATAACTTACCGGGAAAGTAATTGCGTGATAAAAATACAACTTTTTTTTAATATTCAATACCTGAATTATCTGGCTGTTAATAATTTACACTATAAGTCATCTAATTATCCAATATCAAAACCATTCAGGGCTATTACAATTATAATGTGGCCTGGCACGTTATCTACAAACATCCTAACAGGTATTTTTATCTATGTGTGTACATCACTATATTTACGCCTCATATAAAAAACAATATGTCGTCTAACAAGTCAGTTATTAAATTTTCAGTTATATTCCTTTTCATAACCGCAGCATTTTTATATTCCTTTATTCCGGATGAGCCCAAAAAGCCTGATGAAAGCAGGTTTACACCGGTTGCTTTGACTCAACCAGGTGATCTCGATGAGCCGAATACATTTGAAGTGCTGAAAGACGGAAGAGTGTTGATAAGCGAACGAAAAGGTGCACTGAAAATGTATGATCCTGTTACTCAAACTACGCGGCTAATAACCAATATCCCGGTTAACACGAAATATACCAGTGCAAAAGGAACAGTTACAGAAGCGGAAGAAGGGTTTTTAGGAGTTACTGTAGACCCTAACTTTGAAAAGAACCACTGGATATACACGTTTTATTCACATCCTACCCAGAATAAATTCCAGCTTAGCCGTTGGGATTTTGTTAATGATGAACTGGTACCGGGGTCAGAAAAAGTAGTGCTTGAATTCCCTACACAACGCGAAACATGCTGCCATACAGGTGGAGGTATGACATGGGATTCGAAAGGTAATTTATATATTACGGTAGGTAACAATACCGGAACCTCTTTATCATCTTCAACTGATGAACGCCCAAACCGGGTTAACTGGGATGACCAGCGTGGAACTGCGAATACCAATAGTCTGATAGGTAAAATCCTTCGTATTCATCCGGAGCCTGATGGTACTTATTCTATACCCAAGGGTAACCTGTTTCCTCCTGGCACGCCTTTAACTCGTCCTGAGATCTATACTATGGGGCACCGTAATCCCTGGCGGCCTTCTATTGACAGCAAAACCGGGTACCTTTACTTTGGCGATATAGGCTCAGATGCTAATGAGGATACTGAAATTGGTCCCAGAGGATATGATGAATTAAATCAGGCTCGTAAGCCCGGTTTTTTTGGCTGGCCATATTTTGTAGGCCCGAATGCTGCTTTTCCGATCTTCGATTATGTTGGCGGTGAACTGCTGGAACCAAAGGATCCTAAGAAACCTGTAAATAATTCTGTAAACAATACCGGACTTAAAGAACTACCTCCGGTGGCAGATCCATTTATATATTATCCATATGCTGTTTCAGAAGAGTTTCCTTTGCTGGGCAGTGGCAGCCGGAGCGCTACCGGTGGGCCGATCTATCGGCGGGCCGACTTTCCTAATGCCAAGCGTCCGTGGCCTGCATATTATGAAGGTAAATGGATAGCTACAGACCTGGCCCGTGGGTGGATCATTTCGATAGCTATGGATGCCAATGGCAATTACAAGTCCATGGAACGCTTCCTTCCCTCTTATCAACCGATTGAACCCATTGATATGAAATTCGGACCTGATGGAGATTTGTATGTATTGGAATACGGAAGTGTTTGGTTCGCAAAGAGTCCATCTGCAAAACTTGTAAGAATTGAATACAACTCCGGAAACCGTAAACCTTTGGCAGTAGCCTCTGCAAGTAAATCAGGCGGCACGGTTCCTCTTAAGATCACTTTATCATCAGCAGGCACAAAAGATGCTGATGGTGATATCCTGAAGTACCGCTGGAAAGTAACGTCTCCCGGAGCTGCACCTAAACTGTTCACTACCGCTAACCCGGTAGTTACATTTGATAAACCAGGTGTTTACACTGCCAGCTTAACCGTTACAGATCCTAAGGGCTCCAGCAACTCTAAGTCTGTAACAATAATTGCCGGAAATGAACCTCCGGTAGTAAAAGTGGATCTCCTTAACAATAAAACTTTTTTCTTTGATAACAAGCCACTTAATTATAAAATATCTGTGGTTGATAAAGAAGACGGCAGCCTTGAGGCAGGCACAATTAAGCCGGAGCAGGTTGCCGTAAGTTTCGATTATGCATCTGAGGGTTTTGATTATGCTGAAATTATACAAGGTCAGCGTAGTATAGACGCATCAACACAATTTGCTGTAGCTCAGGCTATCATGCAAAAGTCTGATTGTAAGAACTGTCATAATCCAAACACTAAGAATATTGGACCATCTTATTCAGATATTGCTGAAAAATATAAGGGGGACCCTAAAGAAATGAACCGGCTGGCAAAGGTGATTCGCGAAGGCGGTAAAGGGGTGTGGGGTGGAGTAATAGGTATGCCTGCCCACCC
>DASWTL010000191.1:0-17247 GCA_036402155.1 Sphingobacteriaceae bacterium
GGTCATCCTGAGCGCCCGCCTGACCGGACGGGCAGGAAGTCGAAGGATATGCGATGGGTATCGGATTATTGGTTGAAGAGGTTGAAAAAGTAAAAATCTTAAAAAAGGTTATAGAGCAAGATAATCGCTACAAAATATAACATACAACTAACATGGAACATCAACATCATCACGGGCATAATCATCAGCAGATAACACATGCTAAAAAGCAAGTACCTGAAAGCCATCAGGTTCACGATGAGCATATGGGTCATCATACAGAAGATTTTTTAAAGAGATTCTGGATTTGCCTGTTGCTGACAATCCCTGTGTTGATATTGTCTGAAATGATCCAGCATTGGTTTGGCTATCACCTGACCTTTCCTGGAGATAAGTGGGTGCTGTCTGCCTTAAGCCTCATTATTTACGTGTATGGTGGTAAGCCCTTTCTGCAGGGCATGATCAGGGAGGTTAAATCGGCCAATCCGGGCATGATGACTTTAATTGGAGTTGCTATCACTGTTGCATTTGTATACAGTACTGCAGTTGTTTTTGGCCTGAAGGGAATGGATTTCTATTGGGAACTTGCCACCCTGATCGACATTATGCTCCTGGGTCATTATTTCGAGATGCGGTCTCAGATGGCAGCTTCACGCGCCCTGGAATCCCTGGTTGCCTTACTCCCGTCCAATGTGCATGTCGAGCGCAATGGAGTTGTTACGGATATACCATTAAATGAGTTAAAAAATGGCGATACCATTCTGATCAAACCCGGAGAAAAGATCCCCGCTGATGGAAGTATTACAGATGGCCACACCCGAATCAATGAAAGTATGCTTACAGGCGAAAGTTTACCTGTTCATAAGCAAACAGGCAATAAAGTAATTGGTGGCTCCATTAATGGTGATGGATCTATCAAAGTATTAGTCACCGGAACCGGTGAAGAAAGCTATCTGAATAAGGTCATAAATATGGTTCAGGGGGCACAGGCAGTAAAATCAACTACCCAGAACCTGGCAAATAAAGTAGCTAAATGGCTGACATATATTTCGCTGACCGTGGGGATAATCACTTTTATTTTCTGGTTCAGTAAGAACGGAGATCTGGCCTTTGCACTGGAAAGAATGGTGACAGTGATGGTCACTTCATGTCCCCATGCCCTTGGTGTTGCTATCCCTTTGGTGGTCGCCATTTCCACTTCACAGGCTGCAGTAAATGGATTACTGATCAGAAACCGGACTGCTTTTGAAAACTCAAGAAAACTAAGTTTAATTATTTTTGATAAAACCGGAACACTGACAGAGGGCGCTCATCAGGTTCAGCAGGTTATTCCCCTTGATGAAAAATATTCTGAGCATGATATTATCCGGTATGCGGCAGCTATCCAGCAGCAATCTGAACATTATATCGCTAAAGGAGTACTAAAGATCGCTAAAGAAAAAGGCCTGGAGCTTTTCACCTCCGAAGATTTTAAATACCTGCCCGGAATAGGTGTTTCTGGTTCGGTAAAAGGAAAAAAGGTAGTGGCTGGCGGGCCGAACTACTTTAAAAAAAATGACCTGCAAATTCCTTCTATCCCAGCCAAGATCAATCAGGATGTAGAAACAGTAAACTTTATTATTATTGACGGACATGCTGCAGGAATAATAACGCTTGCTGATACCATACGTCCAACTTCTAAGGCAGCAATTGCCGAACTTAAATCCATGGGTATAAAATCATATTTATTAACCGGCGATAACGAGCATATAGCAGAATCGGTAGCTAATACCCTGGGGATGGATGGATTTTTAGCGAATGTTTTACCAGACCAGAAGCAGGAAAAAGTAAAAGAGTTTCAGGATAAAAATGAAATTGTGGCCATGACCGGTGATGGCGTAAATGATGCACCGGCGCTGGCTCAGGCAGATGTTGGCATTGCCGTGGGTTCAGGTACTGATGTTGCGGCGGAAACAGCAGACATTATTTTAGTAAACAGCGATCCGCTGGATGTAGTCAATATGATCAGGTTTGGCCGGGCTACTTATAGAAAAATGATCCAGAATTTAATTTGGGCGGCAGGCTACAATATTATAGCTATTCCTCTTGCAGCAGGCATTTTATATCCGGCATTTATGCTTAGTCCAGCTGCAGGTGCAGTGTTAATGAGCGCCAGTACTATCATTGTAGCTATTAATGCACAATTGCTGCGCAGAAATTTATAATTATTGAAAGTAACTTTAAACAATGGAGCTTTACATAAAAAACATGGTTTGCGGACGCTGCATCAAGGTAGTGCAGGAAGAGCTTATAAAACTTGGTTTACACCCCATTAACATTGAATTAGGTATCGTAAAATTAGAAGAAAACCATCTGGATGCCTCGCAGCAGTCAAACCTGAACAATGTATTAACAGATCTTGGGTTTGAACTTCTGGATAGCTCCAAAACAAGATTGATTGAACTTATAAAGAATACTATAATTAATCAGATCTTTCATTCCGATGCGTTAGATGAGAAAGTAAACTGGTCGAAACTTATTGCTGACAAAGGTTTTCATGAGTATAATTACCTGAGTTCGTTGTTTTCGTCTGTAGAAGGCATCACTATTGAGCAATACATTATCCGGCAAAAAACAGAAAGGGTGAAAGAGCTGATATTCTACGATGAACTAAATTTAAGTGAAATAGCTAATAAATTAGGTTATAGCAGCATTGCGCATCTTTCTGCACAGTTTAAGAAGATCACCGGCCAAACCCCGTCTCAATTTAAAAAAGACAGGATGACACATCTGAAGAGAAAACCCATAGACAGCGTCACAAACACGAAATGATGTAACTCTTTCCCGGAATTATATAAGGCCTACAGAAGCCCTGGAACGTACTTTTGTATCATAAATAACTAACGTTATGTCTACAGATACAACTTTAACTATTCCAAACAGGATTTCTGCGGTAAAAAAACAAACCTTTCCAGTAACCGGCATGACATGCGCCGGATGCGCTGCAAGCGTTGAATCAATGCTTAAGTCTGCTGATGGTGTACTTGATGCCGGGGTTAATTTTGCGAACCAAACTGCCTGGGCCGAATATGATGAGGAGCGAACCAATCCGATAAAACTTCAAAATACCATACGTTCCATTGGCTATGATCTGATTGTGAATGTTGAAAATCCTTCTGAAGTTCAGGAAGAGCTCCGACTTAAACAGTATAAGGAAACTAAGTTTCGTACTATCTGGGCGGCTGTTCTTTCCTTTCCGGTTTTTATTATAGGAATGTTCTTTATGGACATGCCTTATGGGACCTGGATCTCCATGGCCCTCACTGCACCGGTGTTATTCTGGTTCGGCCGGAACTTTTTTATCAATGCATGGAAACAGGCGAAATACGGTAAAGCCAATATGGACACTCTGGTTGCATTAAGCACCGGCATTGCATTCCTGTTCAGCGCTTTCAATACGATTAACCCGGAATTCTGGCATATCAGAGGCATTCATCCACATGTTTATTATGAAGCAGCTTCCGTAATAATCGCTTTCATATTGTTAGGCAAACTTCTTGAAGAGCGGGCAAAATCAAATACATCATCCGCCATTAAAAAGTTAATGGGCCTCTCTCCAAAAACAGTGAGAGTATTAATTGATGGAAAAGAACAGGAGATCTCCATTGCTTCAGTTGAGAAAGGAAACACAATCATTGTTAGGCCCGGAGAAAAGCTTCCGGTTGACGGGGTTGTTATTTCAGGTTCTTCTTATGTAGATGAGAGTATGATAACCGGTGAGCCTATCCCCGTTTTCAAAGAAAAAAGCGGTAAGGTATTTGCCGGCACTGTGAACCAGAAAGGGAGTTTTCAATTTCAAGCTGAAAAAGTTGGAAGTGAAACGCTGCTTGCCCATATCATAAAAATGGTACAGGAAGCACAGGGAAGTAAAGCTCCTGTGCAGAAGCTGGTTGATAAGGTAGCCGGAATTTTTGTACCGGTGGTCATGGGAATTTCCATACTCACTTTCGCTACATGGATGCTCGTGGGTGGCGAAAACGCATTTACCCATGCACTCCTTACCTCCGTAACGGTATTGGTGATTGCCTGCCCTTGTGCATTAGGATTGGCGACCCCAACAGCCATTATGGTTGGAGTTGGTAAGGGGGCAGAAAATAATATTCTGATTAAAGATGCTGAAAGCCTGGAATTAGCCCACAAAGTTAATGCTGTAATATTGGATAAAACCGGGACCATTACAGAAGGGAAACCTGTTGTAACCGCATTGATCTGGGATATCGACACTGAAAGTGAATCAAAGTATAAAAGCATTCTTTACAGCCTGGAAACCAATTCTGAACACCCACTGGCCGACGCTGTTATCAAAAATTTAGAAACCAAACCTATCCATCGTATTGAATTATCAGATTTTGAAAGCATCACTGCGCGGGGTGTATCAGGAAGGTTTGATAATGAGAAGTATCTGGTGGGTAACAGGCCATTAATCACTGATAACGTCATAAAAGTAAGTCCATTCCTTTCAGAACAGGCCGAGATCCTCCAACATCAGGCAAATACAGTAATTTATTTTGCTAATTCTGAAAAAGTGCTGGCAGTTATTGGTATAGCCGACAAAGTAAAAAGCTCTTCAAAGGAAGCAATAAAATCTTTGCAGGATCTTAATATTGAAATATTTATGCTTACCGGCGATAATAACCAATCAGCTGCTGCAATAGCCCGTGAAGTTGGTATTACAAAATTTAAAGCAGAGGTACTTCCTTCCGGCAAAGCGGATTTCATTAAAGAACTGCAGTCGCAGGGGAAGGTGGTGGCCATGGTTGGTGATGGAATAAATGATTCACACGCCCTGGCCCAGGCCGATGTGAGTATTGCTATGGGAAAAGGGTCTGATATTGCTATGGATGCGGCGAAATTAACTCTGATAACTTCTGATCTGCGGTCCATTCCAAAGGCTATAAAACTCTCTAAAAAAACGGTTCAAACTGTAAAACAGAATCTGTTCTGGGCATTCATTTACAACCTGATTGGCATTCCATTGGCTGCCGGTGTACTTTATGCATTCAATGGCTTTTTACTTGATCCTATGATTGCCGGTGCAGCAATGGCGCTGAGTTCTGTTTCGGTTGTAAGCAATAGCCTCAGACTACGGTCTGTAAAATTATAAATAAATGATTATCAATGATTTAAAATAAAACAAACACATGGAAACTCTAAAATTTAAAACCAATATTAAATGTTCCGGATGCATTGCAACAGTAACTCCTGTACTGGATAAAACTGCAGGAAAAGATAACTGGAAAGTTGACCTGGAAGACCCCAATAAAACACTTACCATTGTTACCGATGCTTCTGACGACCAGGTAGCTGCGGCTTTAAAGGAAGTCGGTTATGACGCTATAAAAGTTTAAGTTTATTAAAGTCAGATTACAAAAAAGCCCTTCGAAGGGCTTTTTTGGTTTAAATACCTTTCATGCGCGAATATTAAACATTGACTGATTTTATATGTTTCACTATTAATTTCAGCCTGTATAGCATAAAATCTACAACTATGGCAACGCAAAATGACAGAATACAGAAAAACACCCCCGGATCGATTAACCAGGATTTCGAACAGGAGTTAAGAGACCATATCCGCTATTTTTCCACAAAAAGCAAGGAGGAAATTTCAGAACGGATTGAAGAGTTGGAAAAGGAATGGAATATGGACCGGATGCTGATCACCAATGCCAGTTCACTAGCGGGCTTCGGATTAATACTTGGTTTAACGGTTCATAAAAACTGGTTTATTTTACCCGGCGTAGTAATGACCTTTCTTTTACAGCATGGTGTACAGGGCTGGTGTCCACCCCTGCCGCTATTCAGAAAGCTTGGCGTACGGTCTTTTAAAGAAATTGACAGAGAACGGTTTGCATTAAAATACCTGCGTGGTGATTTCTCAAACATTTCAGGAGAAGGTCGTGATCTGGCAATAGATGTATATGAAGCGGTCAGCAAATAACCATTTCATGTTTCAATAAATGAGTTTATGATTTAATCAGGAATCATAACTGACTTATTTATTTGGTTTTTTATATCCTCCATCCAAATGCGAAATGGCAGGCACCAACGTAGACTGATGTTTTTCAAGTTCTTTTTTAATGTCGATCAGTACTTCCGGATGCTTCCTGCTCACATTATATTTTTCGGATGGATCTGTATCTAAATTATAAAGAACCGGTATATCATGTACAACAGCCGCCTCCTTAGTGTATGAGGGCCGGGTAATGAAATGAGCTTTCCAGGGTCCTTTTCTGATGGCATACAGCTTATCACGTGTATAATAATAAACTACATCGCGGACTGCTTCTTTTTTACCCGTCAGCAAAGGAAACAGATCTGTTCCATCTAATACGGTTTGAGACAATGGTACTTTTGCCAAATTCATAATTGTTGGAAACAAATCCATCGTTGTGGCAATTGCGGTATTTGTCTGAGCAGGTTTTATGGTTCCTGGCCAGCGAAAAATAGCAGGCACGCGCATTCCGCCTTCGTAAGTAGAGCCTTTTCCTTCAAATAACAATCCTGCGGATCCTCCTTTTTCTTTTTCCCTGAGCCACGGACCATTGTCACTTGTAAAAACTACCAATGTATTATTATCTAAATTTAGTTCCTTCAATGTTTTTAATATCTGGCCTACGCTCCAGTCTAATTCCTCTACCACATCGCCATATAAACCTCTCTTACTTTTACCCTTAAAATCATCGGAGGCATATAACGGCACATGCGGAAAGTTGTTAGGATAGTAAAGAAAGAATGGTTTAGACTTATTTTTCTTAATAAACGAAATTGCTTCTTCTGTATATCTTTTTGTCAAAAGTCGCTGATCGGGATTTTGTTCAACAACTTTGCCATCTTTATAAAGTGGTAACGGAGTAGCAGAACTACCCATATCATTAGAATATGGGAGCCCAAAGAAATAATCAAAGCCATGACGCATAGGAAGAAACTCGGGCAAATGTCCCAGGTGCCATTTGCCAATAAGCGCTGTTTGGTAATTTTTACTCTTAAGCGCCTTGGCTATTGTTACTTCACTTTGAGGTAAACCACCGGTAGAATAAGAATAAAGAACATTTCCGCTATTATCAGAACCGGCCATTCCGGAGCGAATGGGCAGTCTTCCGGTAAGTAAAGCAGCCCGGCTTGGTGTGCAAACATTTGCTCCCACATAAAACTGCGTAAACCGCATCCCCTCTGCGGCCATTCGATCCAGGTTAGGTGTCAAAATTGTAGGATGCCCATAACTGCCTAAGTCGCCATAACCCATATCATCCGCAAAAATGATAATGATATTTGGCGACTTTGTTTGTGCCTTGACTAAAGTAGCAGATAATCCGAGGATAATTCCGATCAGCAATTGAAAGTTTTTCATGTTCATGTTCATTATGTAACACTTAAATATGGACTAAAAGCGCATTTATCATTATTTTATAATTTTCTGTGCATCCAATGGCTCATAATCCTCGTTAAATTTACTCCTTTTAGGGAAGGCCGCTCTGGGAGCAGGAAGAAAATCGTATGTATTATTCATCCATTCCCCTAACTTATCCTGGTGCTGTATTATCAATTGCTGATATTTGGGATCACCGGCAAGATTATTCCATTCACCTGGATCTTTCTCAAGATCATAAAACTCAACCACAGGTTTAGATTTTGCAAAATACCATTGCAGTTTTTGGCTTAACTTTCCGCTCTTTTGCAGTACTTCGAATTCTTTCCAGGTAGGTGAAGTTAAACGGTCTAAAGTATTTAAGACAGGGACTCCAGGTCTGTAATTTTGAATTAGTTTATATCGCTTGCTTACAATGGTGCGCATTGGATCCCAGTTGTCATGCCAGTTTCTTTCAGAAAAAACATATTCCCGGGCTTTAGTTAGATCTCCTTTTAAAATCGGAAATAACGACATACCTTCAAAATTCTTAGGGATAGGTATTCGTGCCGCTTCCAACCAGGTTGGGGTCAGATCTACGAGAGAAACCAGTTGATCTGAAGTACTGCCGGGATTTTGATTACCGGGCCATTTAATGATCAGCGGTACATGTATACCAGCCTCGTAGGATGTTGCTTTGGCCCTTGGAAAAGGCATTCCATTATCACTCGATACGATAATAATGGTATTTTCTGTTAGCCCGTGTTTGTCGAGCAGCCTCAGAATTTCACCCGATTCTTTATCAAACCTTCCTATCTCATTGTAATAATTAGCCAGGTCTTCACGAACAGCTTTAGTATCAGGCAAATAATCAGGAACAATTACCTTTGCAGGATCATGCTGATATTCATAACTGCCAGTCTGATAAGGCCGATGTGGATCAGTTGACCCGAACCAAAGAAAAAATGGCTTATTCGCAGGCCGTTTTTCAAAAAAATCTGCCAGGTTTTTATCGCCTTTAAAATCGAATTGCGATTCAATGAAACCCTGGTGTACTTTGCGGTACGCACCGGTAAAATATCCGGCATTTTTCAGCATCTCAACTACAGAAGGGAACTCTTTTTGAGCATCAACATGCAATCTTGAAGCCCCTACTGCATGCGGCGAACGGCCCGTAAGAATGGAGGCCCTGCTTGGACTGCATTGGGCACTCGTAACATACGCCCTGGTAAATAAAACACCCTCCTTTGCAAGACGATCAAGATTAGGTGTTTTAATCGCTGAATTGCCATAAGATCCTAAATCCGGTGCCCCAAGATCATCAGCAAAAAGAAAAACAATATTTAATTTTTTATCCTGTGATTGACCATGTACAAAATCACTTAAGTGAAACGATATTAAAAGCAGGAAAAAGTATTTACAAAAACCGGGAATTCTGATTTTCATTTAGATCGATTATATGCTAACTCTGAATTTGAATTTATCAATTACGTTTTTTTTTATCTTTAAATATCGACGATAGTATTTCTTCATACGCTTTTGCATATTTATACATGCCAAAATCAGTTGGATGTGAGCCATCTACCGTACCATCTGTACCCATATCAACTTTATGACCAGGTAAAATATAAAGATCTTTCATTCCTGATGCTATCAGTTTGTTATAAGCATCGGTATTCACTTTATTTTGGTTAGTTACCGATTTTCGTATAGATGAGTTCATACGATTCTGAATAAACCCGGAGTGACCGGTTAATAAGATGGGCACTTTAGGGTGCTTTTGCCGCAAAGCAGTAACAGATTCAATTAATTTAGTCTCCAGTTCCTGATCAGAGGAAGCTCCAAGATTTGGCAAACAATCCAAAACAAACATTTTGGCATCGATCTCATTGATCAGATCTATTACCTCTTTTTCCAATCGTCCGTTTCCGGAGAAACTTAAGTTTACTACCGGAATATGTAAATCTCTCTCAACAATGGCCGGCCATGCCATGCCGGGCCGTGATGCACATCCGCCCTGAGAAATTGAAGTGCCGTACACCACAATTGGCTTCTCTTTTGTCAATGGAAGCGGATTAAAGGAACTTTTTTCAGGAACCCCAACTTCCATCCAAACTACATTATTATACAATGGCATGTATAAATGATACTCCCTGCCATTTTTATAATCTTCAGTATTAAGATCAAGGCTGCTGAATGTGTAGGTGATTGTATCCCCAAATACAGATCTTCCATTTGCCCATGCCCAGGTTTTATCATTATTTAATGAATACAGGTCGACACCGCTTACCCCCGTTGCAGGAAAATGGTTCATTGCATAGCTTTTCTTCTCAACAACATACCTGACTACAACGCTTTTCGCATCTGTATTAAATCGAAGTTTTAATCCGGCCCCGTTTTTAGACAGGTTCCATACTTCCTTCCGTACCAATGGCTCGGCACGCGCCGGAAACCTATCATAAAAAGCCCCTACCTCATTACCCCATGGCTGGTTTTCTATAACAGGGAAAGAATTTTTTGCCGGGTTCCACCATTTTACCTGAGCTAATGTTTGTTCAGTGATTAATAACAGTATTCCAAGACAAATAACTGGTGAGGCTAGTTTTATTAACTGCCTGGTGTTTAGATTTCTAATCTTCGACATATAAATATTAACTTTTAGGTTTTAGTGGCAGGATGTTTTATCAAAAATAATGAAAAGGCGGAGATTATCAACTTATTCAGGCCTTAGTTAACACGGCTATTCCTTGATCTGATATCCTTGTCGTAATTTACCCTGGCGCTGCTTGCCTCACGTAAAGGAAATTCGCGAAAACCATTGAATTCTGTATCTTTATTAGTGATCACGAATTCGGTAAACACTTTGATTCAGGCAATACACAGATTAAATTAAAACATGAAATTATTACTATTCAGCTTAATACTTTTTATTACCTTATTTCCTAACTCAGGCTTTACCCAAGGCGAAATATATAAAAACGGGGTGGTTGTTTCGGCACATCCTGAAGCATCACGGGTAGGTCTTCATGTTCTTAAAAAGGGCGGTAATGCCATTGATGCTGCTGTTGCAGTACAATTTGCACTGGCAGTTGTATATCCGAGCGCCGGAAATATTGGTGGCGGAGGTTTCCTGGTTTACCGGTCAGCCAAAGGCGAGATCAACTCGCTGGATTTTCGTGAAAAAGCCCCGCATAAAGCCACTAAAGCGATGTTTCTGGATGAAAATGGGCAGGTAAACAAAGATAAAAGCCTTTATGGTCATCTTGCTGCCGGTGTTCCGGGATCAGTTGATGGTATGGTAAAAGCACATAAAAAGTATGGTAAACTTTCATGGAGGGAACTATTAGATCCGGCAATTAACCTTGCAGAAAACGGCTTTCCAATCACTTCAAAACAAGCCCATGAGCTGAATGGGATGAAAAATGAGTTCATAACGTATAATCCGGGAAGTATACCCTTTGTCAAACCTTCCGGTAACTGGCAATCAGGCGACCTGTTGATACAGAAGGATTTGTCGCACACTTTAAAATTGATCAGAGATAAAGGCAGGGCCGGATTTTATGAAGGTGAAATTGCACGTATTATCTCAGAAGAAATGATGCGAGGTAAAGGGCTTATTTCTGAGAAAGATCTGAAGGAATACCAATCTGTTTGGCGGACGCCCATTACCGGGCAATATAAGAATTACAGGATAATCAGTATGCCCCCACCCTCAAGCGGCGGAATTGCCTTAGTTCAATTACTTCAATCAGTCCAGCCATATCCGCTAAAACGATGGGGATTTAATACCGACTCTACTGTACAGCTTATGGTTGAGGCAGAGCGACGGGTTTATGCAGACCGATCGGTTTATTTAGGTGACCCGGATTTCTTTAAGGTTCCAAAAAATCAATTACTAAATCCATCATATCAAAAAAACAGATTAAGCAACTTCAATTGGGATAAAGCCACCCTCAGCTCAGACATACAAGAAGGTGTTTTAAGTGGAACAGAGAGCGAAGAAACTACTCACTTTTCAATAGTTGACCGGGAGGGAAATGCAGCATCGGTTACTACTACTCTAAATGGTTCCTTTGGCTCGCTTGTGGTTGTTCAAAAGGGAGGTTTTTTACTTAATAATGAAATGGATGACTTTTCGGCAAAGCCGGGATCACCGAATATGTACGGGCTTTTGGGGGGCGAAGCTAATGCCATAGAACCCGGAAAAAGAATGTTAAGCTCTATGACTCCTACTATTCTCGAAAAAGATTCAAAACTTTTTATGGTTGTGGGAACTCCAGGTGGTTCTACCATTATTACATCCGTTTTTCAAACGATTTTAAATGTGATTGAATTTGACATGCCCATACAACAAGCGGTCTCGGCAAAACGATTTCATCATCAATGGATGCCTGATATAATACATACTGAGCGGGAAGCCATTGACAGTAAGAGTGTGTCCATCCTTCAGAATAAAGGATTTAAGCTTGTTCCCAGGAGCCCCATAGGCCGTGTAGATGCTATCTTAATAACAGATAAAGGATATATGGGCGGAGCCGACCCCAGGGGTGATGATTCCACTTCTGGTTGGTAAAATAAACATCAGGATTTACCTGTCGTTTATTTTAATTCTGGTTGTTATCCACTCTCTTGATTTATAAGCGTTATAAGAACGCGGATAAGTTAATATAATCTCTTTGGTAAGCCGGTCTTCAATTAATGTGATGTGAGAGATATCCAGTCGCCCCCGTAATTTATCTTCCTCATTTTGTGTATCAAGTACCAACAGGCTGTTGGAAATTAATTTCAGGGTACCCGGATCTAATTCGGCCATTACAAGAGGCCAGCGTGGCAGATTGCCTTCACTGTTCTTTTCTGTCATGTTTCCTACCCAAAAATATCTTCCGCTTGAGTGTTTAAAGAGTGTTGACATGGCCGAAGGGGAGTAAAGCGGTCTTTCATTATCGAAGCCCAATGGTTCAGGTTTTGTCCAGCTTTTGCCACCGTTTTTTGAAACCGAAACCCATTTGTGACTTGGTAAAATATATTCAGTGCTTCCCTTTGCTGCGTTACTGCCTCGCATGATCATCACTAATCTTCCATCTTTTAACTCGCTAATTGTGGGTTCGATCATCCCGCGGGTAGAGCGTTTTGGATCACCCTGCACACGATCAGACATCTTCCAGCTCAGCTTTCCATTCTTCTTCCAGCTGCCTATCAGCACAACTGCATCCGTGTAAGTATGCCCGTTTCCCGGGTTAAATAACTCTCCATTTTTATCCAGGGTGGTGGTTTGGGCAGGAACAAGAATTTTTCCTTTTTGCGTAACAACAGGTATCGATCCTCTGTCTCCAAGATAAATGGAATTTTTCCCAATGAAAATACCGGGAAATGGGTTGGCTGCCGAAAATGAACCTTTATGAATTATCGGCTCCTCAAAACGCCATGTTTTACCTGCATCTGCCGACACCTTATAACGCAAATAATATGTTTTCTGGGCGACCGGGGGCTCATTTATACCCGGATCCAGATCCTTAACATCCAAAGAGTTTACTATAGTAATTATTCGGCCTGCAAAAGGATCAAGAACAGATGTTACCTCATTGCGGCGAAAACCATGAGGTAATCCGGAGCTAAAGTCTGGTGTCATCGGACTCCTGGTCCAAGTCTGTCCGTTATTATCTGAAATCAAATCTCCTGAACGCAATTGCGAACCCCCACTTTCCACATACAGGCTTCCATACAACGGCGGAGTTTCTGAAGAGACTTCACGACTAATAATTCTAGGCGACCCGGGCTTTATCTGAGCTGATAAATCAAGCTGAAAACTACTCAATATACTGATTATCAATAACACAAATTGATTTATACCCTTCCGTGTTTTGTAATAAATCCCAAAATGCTCCATGATTAAAATCAGGTAAAGATTAAATACTTAAAGTGTTAACAACATCGTATTCCCTGTATCCATATTTGTCTGCCAGTGCCAGGCATTCGTTGCAAGGAAGCACACCATCGGAGCAGGTAGCAGCCAGTAAACTGGAGGCAGCCACACTAACACCAAGTTGTAAACTTTCTCTCATATCCCATTCCTCATGTATACCCATAAGAACTCCCGATGCAAATGCATCACCGGCACCAACCGATCCGGCTATTTTTTCAGGAGGCAATGCGATGCAGGGCTGGTACAACCGATAAGATTCTTTGCTCAGGGCTATTACCCCGACAGGAAAATGAAGAATGACCCACTGCCTTACACCCATGTCAAGAATCTGCTGTGCTGCATCAAAACATTTTGATACGATGATCTGGCCATTTTCATCTACCAGATTTGAACTTGAAAGCATACCCGCTTCATACTCATTGATAAACAGGTAATCTACAAATGGGAGGGACGGTGGTATAATCTTTTTAAAGCGTTGAGGATCACTTTCACTTACCAGATCCACAGTGGTAATAAACCCCTGAATGACAGCATCCTCCAAAAGAAATGAAGCTACAGACCGCCCATCTTCAAGAAGCTTATCCAACTTATCAAGTAACAGCAAATACCCCAGATGAAAAATTTTACACCCGGAACCACCGAAATTGAAATGTTCCGTGTCAAGAAGTGCATTAGCGCCTCTGTGATGGAAAAATGTCCGCTTGCCAGTATTCTGCACAGACATAACATCGGTATAAGACGTGTTGCTCAATGAAGTTTTATGCAGATAAGTAGTATTTATTCCCTGCTCCCGGCAATCTTTAATTATCTGATCACCCAATACATCGTCGCCAACCAATCCCACTGCTTCAAGAGGCATGGGAGCATGCATTTTAACCAGATCTTTTAAAATATTATATGCTGAACCGCCATTACTTGAGTATTCTGTAATAATATTGGCCAAAGATTCTTCTTCAGGATATTTGTCTATAATCTTCACCCTGTCAATGATCCAGTTCCCACCAACTAAAATGCCATTCCTCATCGTTTTTTTTTCCTGCTATGTACAAGATTTGTATGCTACTATCCCTCTTTACAAACTGTTTACACTGACAACTCTTCCACTATTTCCCCAACTTTTACAGCCTTACCCGTTTGATGAGAAGCAAGAGCAGCAGCAAATATCTGATGACTTTCAACAGCCTCAGATAGCGTTACACAGCCAAAACGGCCTTCCAGTTTATCCTCCCGCTCAGCAAGGTACGACGCGAGCATCTGCATAAAACAATCTGAAAATCCGGGTTCAAAAATTCCTCCTGTAATAGTGGGAAATGGAACCTGGAAACCCAGATCGGTACGCTGCCACGACTGCTCTTTTCCTTCGTTCCAGTTATAAATCCACAGGGCTTTAAAATCTTTAGTACTGTATTTCACACCTCCCTCTGTTCCTAAAACCTCTATATACCATGTATTTGTTTCTCCCGGAGCTAATCTTTTCATTTCGAGAGTCATTGGCACATCTTCATCCCAGCCGGTATTTACCCGCGTGCTTAATGTGGCATTATTCCAGGTATCCGCATCCGCCGAACCGCCTTTACCATCCGGACGTTTTGTGATGATCTTCTGCAACTGAGCAAATACCAGATCAGGTTTCCATCCTAAACGCAATGGAATATGCAGTGCATGCATCCCTAAATCCCCCATTACTCCAATTTCCCCGCAATACTGTGACTGACGTTTCCAGTTGATAGCTTTAGATGGATTCATATCGCTGGAATGCAGAAAACCGGCTTTAATATCCATAATTTTCCCCAACCGGCCTGACCTGACTTCCTCAAAGACCCGTTGCGGACCGGGCAAAAATGGAATTTCTGAACTACAGCGAACAAATCTCCCTGATTTTTCAGCTTCTTTTTTAATTGCAATCGCGCAGTCCAGATCAATACCGAAGGGCTTTTCCCCCAGTAAATCTTTTCCCGCTCTTATTATGTCAACATAACATTCTTTATGAAGATTATGAGGAACGGCAATATACACGACATCTATCGCTTTATCAGCCAGCAGTTCTTTATAATTTGTTGTTAACAAATCTACAGTGGGTATCTGCCTGAACCAATCCAACACCGAAGGATTCAGATCGCAAACAGCCTTTAACTCGGCTTTTACCGGAAAATCATTTAGTGCAAACCAGCGACCAAATGCGCTTGCTGCCTCTTTTCCCATTAACCCTCCCCCAATAATACCTATTTTTACCACCTTCATCCTGCAACTTCCTTAGTCAATAAATAAAATACATCTTCAGGCTTCGCCTGTTCGTGAACAATAGCCATCAGCGCTCGTGTTATGCCTGCAGGGTTAGAATGTTGTATCACATTCCGACCATATACAATTCCTTTAGCACCTTGCTGAATTAAGCCATAGGTACGCTTTAATATCTCTTCATCTGTGGCTTTACCACCACCTCTTACCAAAACCGGTATTCTGCCTGCAATTTCTATTACCCGGTGATACACATTAACGTCATCAGTAGGATCTGCTTTTATTATATCAGCGCCAAGCTCAACACCCTGCCGCACCAGGGGAATGATTTTTTCAGGATTCCCATCTACCTGGTATCCCCCGGCTTCAAAATTAGGCCGGAAAACAAGCGGTTCAACCATTAAGGGGATTCCGTACTGTTCGGTCAGCGGTTTTATCCTGAGGATATTTTGCACACATTGATCCATAACTTCAGGTTCATCAGGGATGCTAAAAAGATTCACTACCACACAAACCGCATCCAGACGTAAAGCCTGTTCTATGGGGTTCTCAATCATCCGGCTGAACAGTTTTGCAGGTAACTTTTTACCATAAACGTTAGCCACGTCGGTCCGCAATACCAATGATGGTTTTTCCCGTCCCGGAATTGACTGCAGGTAATGTGCCTGCCCAATGGTAAGCTGTATAGCATCCGGCGCCGCTTCAACCAATGTCTTAACAGCCTGTTCCATATTTTCAATTCCCTGAAGAAAGGAGTTTTCATTAAAGAAACCGTGATCAATGGCAACATCAAAACAATTGCCTGATTTGCTGTTAAATAATCTGTTTAATCTATATTGTTTCATCAGAGATGTGAGTATTGAGATATGAGTAGTGAGTATTAAGATGAGTAGTGAGTAGTGAGTACTGAGTACTGAGACATGGCATACGTGTTATGTTGTTAATGATGAATTGATAAGGCTCCCGAACCATCAGGCTAATCCTTGTGCCAGATCGCCCAGCGTTTCTTTTAATAAATTATCCTGGGGGAAAGCATGCCCAAGATGCTGCCGGAAACCTTCTCCGTACGATGCATTAATCATAGCGCCCTGTTGTTCCGAAAAAGATCGCATGGCTATTACATATTCATCCATTCCATGATGAGCTCTAAGCCAGCTTCTCTGAGAATCATGACATTCGAGCATCTTTTCTTTGACGTCCATTGTGGATGAAATATCAACAACCAGTGACGGTTTTACCTGCATTCCAAACTTATCTTTACCTTCCATGGCATCTACATAATACAAATACGGTGTAAAGAAAAAAGGCTCAGCCCCATCTGTTTTTATATTGATTATTCCTGCGGAGAAACAGGCAGTCTGCACGAGGCGGCTGGTGATCTCATGATCAACCATATAACAAGAAGGGCTCATGGTAAACACCATTCTAGGCTTTGTTTTACGAATCAGCGCCGTTGTTTTTAAAATAGTTGGCCTATCGTACATGATAAAAATATCATCACAATCCAGGCAATGGTAAGAGGCATCCAGCAAATTTGCAGCTTCTGCGGCTTCCTTTTTCCGGATACGGCTTATTTCTTCCCGGCTTAAAGTCGCTGTACCGCAATCTCCCGGGGTCATTGTTGCTATTACTACGTTCCAGCCTTTTTCCTTTAACAATGCAAGCGTACCTGCACAGGTAAGCTCTGCATCGTCCGGATGGGCTACTATAGCCAGTACAGTAT
>DASWTL010000192.1:0-9622 GCA_036402155.1 Sphingobacteriaceae bacterium
CCTAGGAAAGTATACCCATACCGAACAGCACGACGCAAAATCCTTCGGATAACATAACCCGCTTTGTTGTTTGATGGAAGCTGACCATCGGCTATACAAAAACTGATGGCGCGGATATGATCAGACATCACACGCATCGCAACTGCCTCACCCCAACCTTTATCAGAAGGAAGTGAATCGCCAATATAAGGCAGCTTACTTTCGCTGGAAATGAATTGAATCAATGGCTGAAAAACATCAGTATCATAATTTGATGTCTTCCCCTGTAAAACACGAACTAACCTTTCAAGGCCCATTCCTGTATCAACATGAGCTTTAGGTAACTTATCTAAAGACCCGTTTTTCAGCCTGTTAAATTGTATAAATACATTATTCCATATTTCAATAACCTGAGGATGGTCGGCATTAACCAACATTTTTCCGTCAGTCACTTTTCTTTCTTCAGGTGTACGGCAATCCACATGTATTTCTGTACACGGGCCACAAGGACCTGTTTCTCCCATCTCCCAGAAATTGTCCTTCTTATTTCCTAAAACAATCCGGTCTTCGCTGATAAATTGTGTCCAAAGGTCATAAGCTTCCTGATCTTTTGGTAAGCCTTCTTTTTCATCACCCTCAAAAACAGTAACATATAATTGGTCTTTTGAAATACCGTATACCTCTGTAAGTAATTCCCAGCTCCAGGATATAGCTTCTTTCTTAAAATAATCGCCAAAACTCCAGTTACCCAACATCTCGAACATGGTATGATGATAAGTATCAATCCCCACCTCTTCGAGATCATTATGTTTACCCGACACACGTAAACACCGTTGTGTATCTGCTACCCTGGGGAATTTAGCAGGAGCTTCGCCTAAAAAAAGATCTTTAAACTGATTCATCCCGGCATTTGTAAACATCAGGGTTGGATCATTTTTAACTACTATAGGTGCTGAAGGGACTATACGGTGTGATTTGCTGGCGAAAAAATCTAAAAAGGCCTTGCGGATTTCATTAGCGGTCATTCGACAAAGTTATTATATGTAAGAAACATTTGCTACATATTTGAACAACAATTGCCTAAGTTGTTATAAAATTTCATATTTGTATTTCTTCAAATAATCATCATGAACATGCCTTACAAAGAACGCGACATCAGCAAGTTATACTATACTATGGGCGAAGTAACCGCAATGTTTGAGGTAAATGCCTCTCAGATAAGGTTCTATGAGCGTGAATTTGACATTCTTCAACCAAAGAAAAATAAAAAGGGAAATCGGCTTTTTACCCCTGAAGATGTAGAAAACTTAAAAATTATCTTTAATCTGGTAAAGGATAAAGGATATACTTTACAGGGAGCCAAAGAATTTCTACGTTCAAATAAAGATGAAGCTAAGGAAAATCAGAAGATTATTGATTCGTTAGAGCGGGTAAAACAGTTTCTTTTAGAAGTTAAAGAACAATTGTAATCCATGTTGGGTTAAACCTGCATGAGCCCCCAATAAATATCAAGCTCATACAAGCCCGTCCGAACGACGGGTGGAATTCATACTATTAAAAAATAAATATAACCGATGAAAATCCTCTTCGTGATCAATCCTGCATCAGGGAATAAAGAAGAGAAGAACCTGGAAGAACTTATTGCTGAGCAGGCCGGTATTTCCGGTTTTGATTATCAATTGTATTACATGCATGACGGCAATGTGATCAAAGAGATCAGTAAAAAAATCTATTCTTATAAGCCCCAGATTGTAGCTGCAGCAGGCGGTGATGGAACCGTTAACCTGATTTCAGCATTGCTTGAGAATACACGAACAGCTCTTTTAATCATTCCAAATGGTTCTGCAAACGGAATGGCTAAGGAACTTAATATCAAAAACATCCCCGCATCAATTAAATTAATTGAAGATGGCGTATATAAATCCATTGATCTGATAAAAATTAATGGCCGCATTTGCATCCATCTGGCTGATGTTGGACTGAATGCACGTATTGTTAAACGTTTTAGTAATGATCCTAAAAGAGGACTTTCAACCTATGCAAAACATATGTTTGCAGAAATATTCCTGATTAAGCAGTATCGGTTTCTGATCAAGTGCGGCAAGGATGAGTTTATACGAAAAGCCGTTTCCCTGACTTTTGCAAATGCTTCAAAATATGGAACAGGAGCTGTGATCAACCCCACAGGCGTTCTTGATGACGGCAAAATGGAACTGGTTGTAATAAAACCATTTCCAAGAATAAAATGGTTCTCCATTGCTTGGAAAATGTTTACAAATAAGCTTCAAACTTCTGAATATGTGGAAGTTATTAAATGCCGGAAAGCTCATATTACGAGCAAAAGAAGTACTACCTTACAAATAGACGGTGAAGTTATCGGGAAAGTAAAAACAATTGAGGTAGAAGTTCTGCCTAATGCCCTAACAGTGATTGTGCCTAAAAAAGGATAGTCCTCAGAAATTTGTTCTGAGTATCTAGTCAGTTGTCACCTTAACATAAGAACTCCAAACTAATGACTTCGAACTCCAGACTTATACCTTTTAAAGTATCTGCTTCTCATACATTCTCTTACCAAATTCATTATTACGGTCAACAACCCAAACCGCCGTTTCCGTTCTTCCGTCTTCATAAAATGATAATTTAAAGAAGCCTTTGGCCTTTAACCCAAAACGGAGATTCTTTCCTTCTTCAATTACATATTTTAATTTAGAACCGGCACCACTGATTATAAAGTGACATTTATCTTTCGTGATGTATTGGAGATTGTGCTCATGCCCTGAGGCATAGATAATTCCCGGATACTTTTTAAATAATTCCTTTAATTTATGCCGTAGACGCCGGTATCTGGGATGAGATATATCTTCTCTGGGTCCAAAATATTTACGGTAAAGAGGAAGCAAAGACCCGATCAAAGGTATAGGAACATATGCTTTTCGATGATACAATGTAAATGGGAACAGATGATGTTTTAATTTAAAACGGCCACCATGAATAGCATAACTGTAAACAGGTGCATGGCCGCACAGTAATACCCGCTTATTCCGGTTCTTATCAAAAATATCTTCCAGAAGCTCAAAGAATTTATCTTCTGACGAAGCTTTACAACCGAACTCTCTGCCAATAGGCCTGACAGTAGATTGCATCCACCATTGAGTGTTAATTAAAACAACCGTTAGTTTATCATTAATAACAACTTCTTCAGGACCGGGGCAACCGTTATGAGGAAGGAAAATACTTTGATTATCGAAAAGTTTTGCAAGATATTCTTCCTGCCTGACAACATATTCATACCCATTCCTTCTCCCTTTATTCCAATCGTGGTTACCAGAAATAAAAATCACTTTTCCGGAATATCCGTCAAGAATATCTTTGTATTTGTTTAATGCTGCCTCCGCATCCTTTCTAAGAATATTTCCAATGGGAGGAAGCCCCCTGGGATAAACATTATCTCCCAGAAACACTACTGCAGACTGTGTGCTTTGATCCATGTGTTTCCTCATCATGGCAAGTACAGGCTCCGTTTTGTGTCTTAACATTGCCCCTGTATCGCCAATCAAAAAAACGTCGAATCGAGAATTATCTGTTGAATCCGGCTGCTGAGGTGTCATCATTTATGAACAACACAAGTATGTGTAAGATGTTGAATAAATCCTTACCATGTTATATTTTCTTTATTAAGAAAAGCGGCAATCCCTCTCTTACAATCATCCGTTGTACGAGCTTCCGCATTAGCCTGCACTGCAGCATCCAGACCTTCCTCGAGCGCCGAATCCTGAATAACCTGCAATAATTGTTTAGTCCGCTTAATAGATTCGGCAGATGTGGTTTTTGCCAGTTTCAACGCATATTCATTTACAACTGAATCAATTAGAGATTTTTCAGTTACAAAATTAATAAGACCATACCTTGAAGCTGTTTCAGCATCAATCAGATCTCCGCTTAATAAAAGCTCCTTTGCACGAGCTTCCCCCAGCTTTCTGATGAGAAAAACAGATACCAAAGCCGGAATAAAACCTACTTTAACTTCCGTATAACCAAACTTTGCATCCGGAACTGAAAATATGATATCACAAACGGATACCAGGCCACAACCTCCGGCAATTGCATGGCCTTCTACCTGTGCTATTACAGGCTTTGTGCAGAGATATACAGCTTTAAACAGATTTTTAAGGTAAGTGGAATCCGCCAGATTTTCCTCTAGTGAATTGTCCTGAAGACTTTTAAGGTAGCCCAGATCTGCCCCCGCCGAAAACACCTCGCCATGAGCTTTCAGAACAATTACCTTAACATCATCCCTTACTTCTGCTTGTTCGAATAGTTCGGTTAACTGCTCAATAAGTTCAGCATTAAGTGCATTCCGTTTGTCGGGACGGTTTAACGTAATATACCCAATACGCTCATAAACAGTAAGTTGTGCGAAATTTTGCATAGTTAGTCTTTATTCCTCCTTAGTGCCCATTTTAAACCGCCTTCCAGATGCTCAAGAAATAATTTGTCGGAATAGGTTTCTCCTGAATGTCCCATCGCGGTATAAAATACCCTTCCCCCTTCAAAAGTTTGATACCATGATATAGGGTGAAAATTTCCATTCTGACCGCCTTTATAAGACTTTTCATTAACTGTTATCAGAACATTGATATCCGGGCTGATTGATTTAAAATTATACCATTCATCAGTATGTTCCCAGCGCTCTGGCAAATGTTTAGTAGATGGATGATCATTGTCTCTAATGATAAGCATAGCAGGTTGAATTGGGGGATGGTTTATAAACCATGCTCCAATCATTTTGTTATACCATTCCCATTCATAAAAACTGGTTGTTGCAGCATGAATCCCAACAAATCCACCACCGTTTTGAATATACTTTCTGAATGCTTCCTTCTGATCATCATTAAGAAAAGAGCCACTTGTACTCAGGAAAACAATTACTTTATATTTTTTAAGATTATCATGGGTGAATAATGCCGGGTCTTCTGAAGAAATGGGAATAATTTTATTCTTCAGAGCCAATGATTTTAAAGCATGAATACCATCCGGTATACTTTTGTGCCTGAAACCTTTAGTGGCTGAAAATATTAACATTTGGTCACTGTTCTGCTGCACTATGCAACCTGTCATAAAGATTGAAAGGATGATAAAACCAGGAAGAAAGCAGCGGAATCCTTGCATTATAAAATTAAAGTTTTACAATATAAGCAGGATTTTTCTTTAAGATATGATACTTGATGTGAAGTTTTTCAGCTTCTTTCTTCCACTGATCAATTTTGTATTTTTTATTAGTTCCATCAATTATAAGATCTGAATAGTTAATAAACTTATTCAACTCTGCAATCTTTACATCAGGATTATCACTAATCAGCACAGCATCAACCATTATTGTGTAGGCATATCGCTTTTTATTAAAGTTTTTATCCAAATGCAGAATCCGGTATTGACCAAGTTTTATAAAGTTCCTTCTGCTTATGTTCTTAATATCAGTTTTAAAGTCTGAATAGATCTTCTCATTTACTTCTGTACTGTTCAGATAGGGTTCAATTGAGAACAGAACTGTTTTATCAGTTGCCGCGAGGTCAGTTAATACGATGGCTTTTCTGCCTTTCAGATATGCTATTGCTGTATTTTTTCTGAGGCTATAAAATATAACCTGGTTATTATTTCGACTTTTTAATGATTCAAAGCTTAGGCTGCAGCAAAGAATTAATATTATACCAAAAGATATAACAATTCCCTTGCTGCCCTTAGTCAAGATTGCCCAGGTCATACAGCCTGCAACAACATACATGAGCAGATACTGAAAAGGATTAATCCAAACGCTATTTATAGTAGAAAATGGAAGATATTCTATATAAAACAAAGCGGCATTTGTCATATAGATTGTTGAGTTCAATAATGCCCCCAATGGTTCCAGAATAATGGGCCAGGGAATAAACAGAAATAGAATCCCGGCATACATAATGAAAATTACCGGTAACACTATCAACAGATTACTTATCAAAAAATAAACCGGAAACTGATGAAAGTAATATAAACTGATTGGAAAAGTTGCTAATTGTGCGGCAAGTGACAGGGCGCAGTAACTCCAAATCTGGTCAGGCAACCAGTATTTACTGTAAATCGCATTATAAATTTTCGGATGCAGAAAAACCAGCCCCAACACAGCCAGATAAGAGAGCTGACAACCGACGTCAAATAAGTACCATGGATTGTATAACAGCAGAACAAATGCAGAGATTGCGATAAGATTATAAGTATTCTGGTTTCTGTTAATTGCCTTTCCCAATACAACGAAAGAAAGCATAACAGCCGCCCTGCAAACGGAAGGCGAAAAACCGGTAATAAGTGCATAAAACCAAATGATAAGTATTATAATACAAGCTTTCAGCAATCTAAGGTGCTGTGTTCTGTTTAATGGTTTAAGCAAAAATGCCAGAACAAAAAACACAATGCCGACATGCATCCCGGAAACTGATAGCACATGCAATGTTCCGGTTTTAGAATATGCATCAACAACGTCTTTACTCAAATCAGATTTATATCCAAGTATTAGCGTTGATGCAAGGGAAGCTGCCTGTGGATCACTTAAGTATTTTTGGAATTTAACCACAAGAGATTTTCGTAGTTTAATAGCAAATCCAACCAAACTTATTTCGGATGCTGGTAAAAAAACTATCTGGCTTTGATTTATAAACGTTTGATGGTAGATCTGATGATGGGCCAGATACTTCTTATAATTAAATTCTGCAGGGTTATATGGCGGATCCACTTCTGTAATATGGAACGGAATAATAAACATCTGTCCGTAACTGAGTTTAAGTGGTTTAACCGAATCTGTTTTTATGGCAATGAGTAACTTTCCGGATACTCTGCTTATATTTTTCTTCCTGATAACTTTTAAAACTCCAGCTTCAAACCTTAAAATGCCATTCGAGTATTTAGGTTCATTATTTACCTTTACAATCAGGCACTCACCGCTCTGCTTTGAAAAATGCTTTTCATCAAACCTGCCGCTTGAATTGATTGTCGAATAATATCCAATGAATAAGAAAAAACAATGTAACTGAAGACCTAACAACCACTTCTTTCTAAATAGATTCCCACGTTTATAGAACATAAGAAATAGCACAAAAAAGAGTAGCTGTAAAAGCAGCACCCTAGTTAAGGCCTCCATTATAAGTTTAACCTGGTAAACATATCCCAGACCAATTCCCGCAATTAATGGTATCAGAAACCTTACAAAGGGGATTTTTCCTTTCGTGAACATCAGAATTGATATCTTAACTGTAATTTAATTTCTGATTTTTTATTACCATTGATCATATCCAGCCCCGAACCTATTTCTTCAAGATCTGTATAACTCGTAAGGCTGTATTTAGCCCATAAGTCGATACCCTTTTTTAACGTATACCGGATATTAAAATAATATCTCACGCCGCTGTTCTGGTAAGCCGGTGAACTGTAACTGTAGAGGACATCGTTTTCATAAGCATATATCCTGGAATCAAAACCTGGTGTATCAAAAATTGCAAACCTGAAGTTTCCGGATAATTTAGACTGCATGGGATTGTATATCAAATCCTGATACGCCAGGTAACCATTTTCTGAATGCCAAATTCCCTTTTTATACTCCGAGACTTCAGCACGGTTTCTCAGCGTAAAACTTTCACCGACTTTAAAATTTAGATCGATGCGTAAGTTCTGCCGCTTTGTTTGTTCCAGCGTATTAACAGTTTCTTCGGCCTCATCATTTTCCTCTTTAACCTGCAGACGATACCGGGCTGATACCCTTAGCTTTTTACTATAAGTGTAAACCAGTTGTGACGATAGCTCATATCCTTTCGAAGGCGCATCTACCCTGAATTTCATCCAGGGAAATGTAAAAACATCGAAATAGGTGGTCATCTCTAATTTAGACAATGGCTTAATTACCAATCCGGAATAAAATCCTTTTTCATTGATTGCTGTAGTTCCCTCTGAGAATGCCTGGTTGTAGAATGAGTGGTAGTTTTTGCTATAGTTCCGGTATAAGAAAACGGAGGAAACCTTTGGAGAAAGGCTGGTTAAAACACCATTTAATAATGCGAAGCCGCTATTTAAACTGTGTGATGCCTCACCAAAAAAATAATTATTTTTAGTGGTATAACTATAATTTATTCCAGTATTTGTAAGGCTTTTACCACTAAAGTTGAATTGGTTATAAAGAGATCTGCCCTTTTCAAAGGCATGATTAAATTCAGTATAATAAGCTGTAAGGCCAATATCCAGGTTTTTACTGTCATACTGTAATGCATTGCCAAGTACAAGCTGGGAAGCTGAACTTTTATTTGCCTTTTCTGTTGGTGTTCGATGCAGGCCACTTATATTGATTGAATTAATCTTATCCATATCCGCAGAACCTGCCAAAGCCCCGTCTATAAAGTTGTAAGATACAAAAGGGGTATAAAATAATTTACCTATCTGAACAGTTGCAGCCCCACCACGAAAAAACAGAGCTTCATTGCTGGAAGTGTATGGCCGCAGGCCCATATCCTGCTTTGCTATACCGGCAACCTCCGCTCCTTTTCCAATCCCTAACCCCGACCATAAGGATAAACCCTGGCCAAACTGAAGAGAATAATCCCCTAAAGCAATCCTGGTGAACCGGCCAACATTTTTAAAGAAGATATTACCTGAATAAAAATCAAATCCAGAAATCCTCTTTCTTTGGATGAATGGCTCTCCCGCATCTTTTTCCATATTAAATGAAGCTGTAAGATTCTGCCCATAATGATACCGGTAACGGAGTAACATTCTTGCCGGAGATCCCAGATATCTGTTTCCCTGCGAAGTGTCTGGAATAAGGTATCCTTGCTGAGCTTGTAATACCTTCCCAAAACGAAACATGAGATCATGGTTCCCTTTTTTGGTCAAGTCACTCAGCGCCAGCGGTTTTAGTGAATTAAATGATCCAACTGAAACAAAGGGAGAAAACTTACGAATGGTTTCCAGATCAAAACCTTCAATACTCTGCAATTCAGACAGTTCAAGTATGTCACCATTCTCTTTAATATGGTTTGTTAGTGCATTAATTTGAAGGGGAGAAAGGAATATCAATTCAGAAAGTTGTTGACGGCTTGCTTTATTAATGTTAATGGGATGTTTATGATAGAAGTTTAATCGCACCGTAAGTTCTGTATAATCAAAGTCATCAGCTAACCGATCAGCTAGTGACTCGATTATCAGATCAACAGCCATGTCGCCATCATTCTGACCACTTACAGGCTTGACAAAGTATAAGCTAACCATAAAAACAATGCCCAATAATTTAAAATTCATAACTCAAACCAACCTGGGGCACAAATCCTAAATAATACTGGTTATATGTAGAAGCATCAAACCGAAAACTCTTGTACGAGATGCCAAATCCAAAATACTGACGCATTGGATTTGATGACACCCCGCCCCGGGCAGCCAACCATTCCACAAGGGTATACTCAGTTCCAAATTTGAATGAAATAGTAGAGTTAAGTATTTTTTGAACTTCCGAAGTGAGTAAAATCTTATCACTTAACTTCCAGGCTGAGCCAAACGCTATAATTACGGGAACCAACGCATTTACTTCGTTGTTAAAGCCACCGTTAGATGGATTGGAAATGTGGGCACCTAG
>DASWTL010000193.1:0-2308 GCA_036402155.1 Sphingobacteriaceae bacterium
TTTATACGGATAGGCATTTACTATTGTATCTGAACCTGAGAAATAATTAGATTTCAATGGCTTTGCAATCACGAAGTTTACCAATAGAATTAAAGCTAGAAATAGAGCAGAAGGTATTTTTAAAGCCATAAAAACTAAAGCTATTAAAAATAATGAAACAATTTTAATAATATTTTGCAACAGGCTTTTATAAAATAGGATTTGTACACCACCTTTGTCTTGTTTACCTTTGGACTAAATGTGATCAATATGACTAAAAACTGGTGGAAGATACTTGCTGTAGTTTTAGTGTTTTTCTCAATTATTGGCGGTTTTTTATTCCCTGTACCTGCTAAGCCTATTTTAAATGAATCAATTAGAAACATTCATTTTCATGTTCCTATGTGGTTCTCCATGATCAGTATGTTTTTAGTGTCTGTGATATATAGTATCAAGTATCTAAAAACAGGCAATGAACACCATGACCTTCTGGCTGTTGAAAGTGCTAATGTTGGAATTGTATTTGGTTTGTTGGGGTTGATTACCGGGGCAGTTTGGGCTCAGTTTACATGGGGTGAAGCGTGGAGCAATGATCCAAAGCAGAACAGCGCAGCGATTGCATTACTCGTGTACCTGGCCTATCTGGTTTTAAGAAATTCTATTGATGAGGAGCAGAAGAGGGGAAAGATTTCGGCTGTATATAATGTTTTTGCTTTCCCGATTATGGTAGTTCTGCTTTTTATTCTACCCCGGATGACAGATTCCCTTCACCCAGGAAATGGGGGTAATCCAGGCTTCAATACCAAAGATATGGCGCCAGAGTTAAGACCGGTATTTTATCCTGCCTGTATAGGCTGGATAATGATAAGTGCCTGGATAACAACGCTGCGTTATCGTATACGCAAAATTGAAAATAAGCAACATTCAATTTAAATCTATGAAAGTAAAATTTGTCTCCTTTTTAATGTTGATGTTCTTTTCCCTGGCCGGCATGGCTCAGCAGAATAATGGTGTTGAGATGGCCGATGGTTTAAGAAGCTCAGGTAAAATATATGTTGTAGTAATTGTGTTATGTGTAATTTTCATAGGGCTGATTATTTATCTGTTCAGTATAGACCGGCGGGTAAGGAAAATTGAACGAAATAATTAGCTCGAAACCAGCTTTATAGCCAGGTTGTATTAGAATATACAACTTTATTGCCGGTATAATGTTTATGGTGTATAACCCGCGTAAACTAATTTTGCTATGAGTAATACCGTTATTGCTTCACACTCTGAAGTCGATTTTTTTGGTGATGTATGTGAATTCTTTGATCATGCAGCGCAATTTACTAACCACCCGGCCGGCTTACTTGATCAGATCAGATCCTGTAACAGTGTTTATAGATTTAGATTCCCTATCAGACGTGGAAATGGCTTTGAAGTTATTGATGCGTGGCGGGTAGAGCATTCTCACCACAAATCACCTACCAAGGGCGGGATACGATATAGCGAGATGGTAAATGAGAACGAAGTTATGGCACTTGCCGCTTTGATGACCTATAAATGCGCTATTGTTAATGTTCCTTTCGGCGGAGCCAAGGGCGGAATTAAAATAGACCCGAAAAAATATACAATTGCTGAACTGGAAACTATAACCAGAAGATATACAGTTGAATTAATAAAAAAGAACTTTATTGGTCCCGGAATTGATGTGCCTGCCCCTGATTATGGTTCAGGAGAAAGGGAAATGAGCTGGATAGCTGATACTTATTATACAATGAATCCGGGCCAGTTAGATGCGCTTGGATGTGTAACCGGAAAACCTTTGGCTTTGCACGGCATTGCCGGAAGACGGGAGGCTACAGGGCGTGGTGTTGCTATCGCGATCAGAGAATGTGTGGCCATTGGTGAGGATATGAAAGCAATAGGTTTAACAGCAGGTTTGGAAGGTAAGCGAATAATTATCCAGGGTTTGGGTAATGTTGGTTATCATACGTCTAAATTCCTCACAGAATTTGGAGCTGTTATTGTAGGCATGTGTGAATATGAAGGGGCAATATATAATGCTAACGGACTAAATGTAGATGAGGTTGTAGCTCATCGTAAATTAACAGGCTCCATTTTAGGGTTCAAGGGTTCCAGGGATTTTAAAAATTCTGCTGAAGGGTTAGAGCAGGATTGCGACATCCTTGTACCTGCTGCCTTAGAAAACCAGATTACAGAAGAGAACGTAGGTCGTATAAAGGCTATGATCATAGCAGAAGCTGCAAACGGGCCAACAACGCCAGGGGCTGCAGCTACCTTTCTGGAAAAAGGCGGCATAATCATCCCTGATATGTACTGTAAT
>DASWTL010000194.1:0-9336 GCA_036402155.1 Sphingobacteriaceae bacterium
AGTATTATGCGGAAAATTTCCCGCTGGTATGATGTTGAAATAAAATACGAGGGGCAGATTCCCAGGGAGTCGTTCGGGGGTAAGATATCCCGTTACAAAAATGTTTCAGAAGTTCTCAGGCTTCTGGAATTAACCGGCCCGGTTCAATTTAAGATCGAGAATTATGGCGAAAAGCAAGGTGATGGAAGGAGGATAATAGTTATGAATTAACATTTACACTGCAAATAATTAAAAGGGGAAATAAAAAAAACCAGGAGCGGTCGTAACGCCCCTGGCTGCACCTGTATTCAGGCTAGTCCAGGTTATCCCAACATGTGATGAGATCCAATAATTTTTAAACCTAAACTATTCAAATGTATGAAATTTTATGCGATTAGTTTATGCAGAGACCGACTCGGCATAGGCTATAAAATTCTGTTGATTATGAAAATCACCATTTTTTTAATGATCACAGCTTTACTTCAGGTCCATGCTGAAGGACATGCTCAAAAACTGACCTTGTCACAGAAGAATGCCTCTCTGGAAGAAATATTTTGGGATATAAGCAATCAAAGTAATGTTGAGTTCTTATATAACTCCGGGATGCTGAAAAAAGCAAAGCGGGTGAATATTGATCTTAAGAATGCTTCTCTGGAAACGGTGCTTAAGCAATGCTTTGAAGGCCAGCCGCTCACTTTTGTGATTTCAGGTAATACCGTTATTGTAAAAAAGAGAGCTGAAATTACAGAAGTCGTTGATTTGCAGGATACTATAAAGAAGCGAAAGCAGGTAAGCGGCCAGGTTAGGGACTCCGTTGGTATACTGCCTAGCGTATCGGTAAAAATTAAAGGAACCAATCAGGGAACAAATACCGATATGAATGGAAGGTACATTTTAGAAGTTCCCGGTGAAAATTCAGTACTTATATTCAGTATGGTTGGCTCTGAAACCCAGGAAATACCCGTTAAAGGCAAGACGATAATTAATGTTACCCTTCGCCCGGTTGATTCCCAGTTAAGTGAAGTAGTGGTAGTTGCTTTTGGTACGCAAAAAAAAACAGATGTTGTTGGTTCTGTAACCACCATTAACCCCAAAGATCTGAAAGTTCCATCAAGCAACCTGACAACCGCATTAGCCGGACGTTTAGCAGGAGTTATTTCTTACCAGCGCAGCGGTGAACCCGGAGCAGATAATGCTGCTTTCTTTATTCGTGGAGTAACTACCTTCGGATACAATCGCAGCCCCCTTATATTAATAGATAATATTGAAGTTACTACACAGGAGCTTGCCCGTCTGCAGCCTGATGATATTGAAAATTTCTCGATTCTGAAGGACGCGACAGCTACAGCGCTATACGGTGCACGAGGTGCCAATGGTGTGATTTTAGTTGCAACCAAGGAAGGTAAATCAGGAAAAGCAAAGATCAATGTAAGGGTAGAGAACACGATTTCTACTCCGACCAAAAACGTGGAAATTGCCGACCCCATTACATACATGAAATTGGAGAATGAGGCATTTGCTACCCGAAACCCGCTGTTAGCTACACCATACTCACAATATCAGATCGATAATACCATAGCAGGAACCAATCCGTATTATTTTCCGGCAAATAACTGGCGCGATCAACTGTTTAATAAACAAACCGTTAATCAACGTGCTAACTTTAATGTTAATGGTGGCGGCGAAGTAGCACAATATTATATAGCAGGTACTTATAATAAAGATAACGGAATATTAAAAGTAGATAAGCGAAATAACTTTAATAATAACATCGATCTAAAAACTTATCAGCTACGGTCTAATATCAGTATAAACCTTACCAAATCAACTAAAGTTGTTGCCAGGTTAACCGGAACATTCGACGATTACACAGGTCCGCTGGATGGAGGAACAGGGATGTACCGTAAAATAATGCGTGCCAACCCGGTTCGCTTCCCGGCAACCTTTCAACCGGATGATGCCCGCCAGTTTACACAACACACGTTGTTTGGCAACTCAACAGCATCACAAAATGCAAACGGATCTTTTACACCCTATCTGAATCCGTATGCTGATATGGTCAAAGGATTTAAGGACTATTCCAAATCCATTGTAATTGCCCAGTTTGAGTTAAAGCAGGATCTTGCATTTTTAACCGAAGGCCTCTCATTTACAGCTTTAGGAAGTACCACAAGACAGGCTTATTTTGATATTTCACGTTCTTACAGGCCGTTTTATTATCAGGCTGGCGGAGTTTATGACCGCGTTTCAAACAGCTTTATTTTAGATCCCATTAATGAAACCGGACCCGCAGATTTTGTGGGAACTGAATACCTCGATTTCAGCGAAGGCGATAAACTGGTTGAGGCACATATTAATATTCAGTCGGGGATAAATTACAACCGTACTTTTAATAAGAAACATGGTGTAAGCGGGTTGTTGATATTACAAACACGTAACCGCATAGAAGCTAATTCAAGCTCTTTACAGGAATCTCTTCCTTATCGGAATGTGAGTTTGTCTGGCAGAAGTACCTATTCATTTGATAACAGGTATTTTGCCGAATTTAACTTTGGATATAACGGCTCAGAACGTTTTTATAAAACAGAACGATATGGATTTTTCCCTTCTGTTGGGGCAGCATGGTACGCTTCTAACGAAAAGTTCATGGAGCCTTTACGTTCCACTATCTCAAAATTAAAATTCAGAGCCACGTATGGCCTGGTAGGAAATGATGCTATTGGAAGCGCTTCTGACCGCTTTTTTTACCTTTCTAATGTAAATATGAGCGATGCTTCAAGGCGTGCTACCTTTGGTCTTAACAATTCATATACACAGGATGGTATAACTGTTACACGTTATGATAACCGGGATATAACCTGGGAAACCTCCAAACAAACCAACCTGGGATTTGAACTGGGATTATTTGGCAAGCTTGATTTTCAGGGCGATTATTTTACAACCTATCGTAACAATATCTTGATGACTCGCGCTTCTATTCCTGCTACCATGGGCTTGTCGGCGTCTACGAGGGCAAATGTGGGTGAAGCGGCTACCAGTGGGGTTGATTTGTCTTTAGATTACTCACAAACATTCAGCAAGAACCTGTGGCTTAGTGCCCGCGGCAATTTTACGTATGCTACCAGTGATTTTAAAGTGTATGAGGAACCTAAGTATAATGAAAAGAACCTGTCTAAAGTTGGACATTCACTGGATCAAACCTGGGGATACATAGCCGAGCGGTTATTTGTTGATGAAGATGAAGTTGCAAATTCTCCAAGACAGAATTTTGGTGTTTACGGAGCCGGGGATATCAAGTATCGTGACGTGAATGGCGACGGGGAAATTACCACCCTGGACCGCGTTCCTATCGGTTATCCAACAACACCTGAAATAATTTATGGATTTGGATTTTCAAGTGGATTCAAAAACTTTGACCTCTCAGCCTTTCTTCAGGGATCGGCCCGGTCATCGTTCTGGATCAACACAACAAACTCGTACAGCGACGGTGGTGGTTCAACAGAGCCTTTTGTAAGCTACAGGTATTCATCCAACGACTCTCCCGGCGTTTTGCTTCAGAATCAATTGTTAAAAGCGTATGCAGATAATCATTGGTCGGAAGAAAACCGTGACCTGTACGCTATATGGCCAAGGTTAAGTAATGTTCCTAATGAAAATAATAACCAGACAAGCACTTGGTTTATGCGTGACGGACGCTTCTTAAGGGTTAAATCGGTGGTATTAGGCTATACATTTCCACGCAGATATACCCAAAAGATCAAAGTGGAAAACCTGAGGTTGTATGCGGAAGGAACTAATCTGTTCACATTCAGCAAACATAAATTATGGGATGTAGAGATGGGATCGGAAGGTTTGGGTTATCCGGTTCAAAAAGTATTTAACCTGGGGCTGCAAATGTCATTTTAAAATGGATATTATGAAATTTATAAAAAATATAATATTAGTTGCTCTTCTTGTTTTTCCGGGAGCATGTAATAAATATCTGGACGTTGTGCCTGATAATATAGCAACTATTGAAAGCGCGTTTACATTGCGCAGTACTGCAGAACGCTATTTATTTACCTGTTATTCGTATATGCCCAGGCATGCCAATTTAAGCGGAAATCCGGCTGCATTGGGAGGTGATGAGTTATGGAAATGGCAAGACCTGCATCCCGCACAGTATATTGCCAAGGGGTTACAGAGTAAAGTAGAGCCCGAAGCGAATTTCTGGAATGGTGAAAAAGGGGGACAGGCATTATACCGCGGTATTCGGGATTGTAACATCTTTATTGAAAATATCGGAAAGGTAAGGGAGATGACAGAAGGTGAGCGAAGACAATGGCTGGCAGAAGCCAAGTTCTTAAAAGCCTATTATCATTTCTGGTTATTTCGGATGTATGGTCCAATTCCGCTGATCCGCGAGAATCTGCCGGTATCAGCCGGTGTTGATGAGGTACAAGTGTACCGTGCTTCAGTGGATGAATGCGTGGATTACATCACCCAATTACTTGATGAAGCTGCTCCGGATCTTCCTTTAACCATTCAAAACCAGGTTGACGAAATGGGACGAGTTACCCAGCTCATCGCTCTTTCGGTAAAAGCTCAGGTATTAATTACGGCTGCAAGCCCCTTATTTAACGGTAATACGGATTACACTAATTTTAAAGATAACAAGGGTACCCAGTTATTTAACCCGGTGTATGACCCTTTGAAATGGAAAAAGGCAATGGACGCTTGTAAAGTAGCCATAGATCTTTGTCATGCGGAAGGTTTAAAGTTGTACGATCATAGTCAGGAGTCAGTTTCCACTACACTCAGCGCGGAAACAAACCTTAAAATGAGCATCCGCAATAGCGTGACCAAGGCATGGAATACGGAAATAGTATGGGGAAATACACTGAGCAAATATGATGAACGTGAGTCGCAGCCACGGTTCGACTTTGTTACCCCAACCACACAAATGTCGAGCGAACTGGCAGCAACGCTTAAAATGGTGGAGCTGTATTATACAGATAAAGGTGTGCCTATTACCGAATCTTCAGACTGGCAATATTCTCGTCGGCTTAATTTCAGAACCGCCCAAAATATTCCGGAAGAGAAAAATTATATCAAACCTGATTATACAACAATTGAACTTCATTTTAACAGGGAACCACGTTTTTATGCAAGCATTGCATTTGACGGAGGGGTTTGGTATGGCCAGGGAATAGTAACTGAAACCAATAACTGGTATGTTCAGGCCAAAGCCGGACAACCATCAGGCCGTGTAAGTAATCAGAAGTACTCCATTACCGGATACTGGCCTAAAAAGTTGCAAAACCCGTTGAGTGTATATTCTGCAAGTGCATTCGCCCGGTATCAGTCAGGCTATCCATGGCCGGTTATCAGACTGGCAGATCTGTATCTGATGTATGCCGAAGCTTCAAACGAGGTAAACGGCCCTGGTGCAGATGCTTTTCAGTACATCGATCTGGTACGCGCCAGAGCAGGACTTCAAGGTGTACAACAATCCTGGGCACAGTATTCTATTAACCCTGACAAGCCTTCAACCAAAGAAGGTCTCCGTAAGATTATTCAACAGGAGCGCGGTATTGAACTTGCGTTCGAAGGCCATCGCTTCTGGGATTTGCGCAGGTGGAAAACGGCAATAACAGAGTTAAACAGCCCGGTTATGGGAATGGATGTGGAACAGTCAGAACCACTTGGCTATTATCGTCCACGTGTAATATTCAACCAAACCTTTAAAAACCGTGATTATTTCTGGCCTATAAAGGAATTGGATGTAATTGTGAATAAGAATTTGGTTCAGAATCCAGGCTGGTAACAATTAAAAAATCGAAAGATGAACAAATTGAAAAATATTTTAATGGTTTGCTTACTGATAGCAGCCATTTCATGCAAAGAGGAGAAACATGCTCCGCTTTCAGACAACGGCGCTGCGCCGGCTCCTGTAATCGATGCAAAAGTTGAATCAGCATTACCCGGGGGCGCGAAATTGACGTATAAGCTGCCTGACGATCAGAATATATTATATGTGAAGGCTGTGTATGAATCTCCAAAAGGAAATTTTCGAGAAGTAAAGTCTTCATTATACAGTAAAGCTTTAATAATTGATGGCTTAGGTACTACAGACGAATACGAAGTTAAATTGTATGCGGTAAGCAGAAGCGAGAAGGAGTCTACTCCGGTGTCATTAAAGGTTGTTCCTCTGGCTCCACCGGTATTATCTGCATTTACATCTTTAGATCTTACAGCTGATTTTGGCGGAGTTTTAATCGATTACAAAAATCCGGCAGCGGGTAATATTATCATCAATTTTATGACTAAGAATTCCCTAGGCGACTGGACCGATATTGAACGGTATTATACAAAAACTGAAGAAGGTAAGATTTCTGTTACAGGGTTACCCGCCGGTAAGAATGTATATGGAGTTTTTATCAGCGACAGATGGAATAACCGTTCCGATACATTGGCAATGGAGTTGACACCCCTGGCTGAAAAAAAACTAGATAAATCAAAATTCACAGAGCATCTTATGGGTACCTGGAATCCTTCCTCAGGGTCCAAAATGCTTCCTCTTGCTATTGGTTCCGACTGGAGCCAGTGGTATCAGAACAGAAGTGACACCAGATTGAGTGCAGTTTGGGATGACAAAGTTCCGGGAGTAAATTATGTACCGGCAAATCAATCGCACTTTGGTACCTATAATACCGCCGGTGGCGCACAGTTGCCAGGCTCATTTACTTTCGACCTGGGTGTAAAAACCAAGTTAAGCCGTTTAGTTTATAACGCAAGGATTGATAACAATACCGTTCTGTGGAGCCATAATGGTATGATGGACTTCGAGGTGTGGGGAACAACCATGGATAAAATGGTTGACCAGACAAACCCAAGTTTCAGTGCTAACGGATGGCAAAAATTGCTTGATTGTAAGGTTGTTAAACCATCCGGTTTGCCAAATACTGCCGGGAATGTTACTAATGAAGATCTGGCTTTAATTGTCAAAGGATTTGAGTTCAGGTTTCCGCTCAATACACCCGAGGTGCAGTTGCTCCGGTTCAGGGTTCTTAAAACCTTTAACGGCAGTTCAGATTGGCATATTTCGGAGTTGACCTTCTGGGGACAGGACAATTAACCGGGAATCCAGATATGCTTCATTACATCAATAATTAAAATGATTATCATGAAAACTAAACAATATATTACAGGCATTCTGGGCTTGCTGGTTTTGACTGCATTTACCGCATGTGATAAGATGGATGCCACTTATTCGGAATATATACAGAACGGCGAGATCATATATGCGGCTAAACCCAATACGGTAACGGCCCACCCGGGAAATAAGCGCATTAAATTAACGCTTAATTTTAAGCAGAACGCTGATCCGGAGATAACAAAAATTAAAGTATACTGGAATTTTAAAGCAGATTCAGCAGAGTTTCCGGTTCAGATTTTACCGGGGCAAACTTCTGTGGCAGTAACAATTAATGATCTGCCGAAAGGCGCATATTCTTTTGACCTTTTTACATTTAATAAAGCCGGAAATTCTTCGGTTAAAATGCAGGTAGCAGGCAACGTGTATGATGATGAATTTGCTTCAGCCAGGCAATCTGATGATCTGTCTCTAAGACAGGCGGTAAATTTAGTGGAAACTAACGGAGTTATTGAATGGTTTCCTGAGGCTTATTTTGCGGGTATTGAAGTGAAATATACGGATGTAGCAGGTGCAGCCAAAGTAGCCAAAAAAACCGGCGCTGCATTAACTTCTATCGCTTTCCCTGATGTTAAACCAGGCAGCGCGATTGAGTATCGTATGTTATACCTTCCTGATACACTGGCTATTGATACTGCATTTTCCAATTATATCCCCGGCACTGTACCGCTGGTTTCCCAACTGGACAAGAGTAAATTTGTTCATTATAAGAATATTGCCGGAAATATCCTGGCAGGCGATGTGACCACAGTAGCATCAAGTACTTCAGGTCCGCTTGAATGGACCAAACTTTGGGATGATAAATATGGCGAATTTGATGGCTATCAGTCTATCACGGCTAATTTACCTCATAGTTTCACCATTGATCTGGGTGTAACAAAAAAATTGGGCTCTTTCAGGTACTTTATGAGGGGTATCAACGGAGTAGATGAATCTACGTATCTATACAATAACGCCAACCCTAAAACCTGGGAATTATGGGGACGGGGAGATGAACCTAATGCAGATGGAAGTTATACAGGCTGGAAAAAACTGGGAACGGCAACTCCGTATACGGCTCCGGCTAAACCATCTGTTATTACCGATGCCGATCGGGAGTTGGCTAATGCTGGTTTCTTGTTTACGATACCAGCGCCTTATAACGATATCCCGGTAAGGTATTTACGATGGAAAACCCTGACTAACTATGGTAATGTAGCAAAAACGGTGGTTATCCAGGAACTCGCCTTTTACGAAAAGCCCTGATTATAAGGAGCAAAATTTAATTCTCAATATTCGATATCCTTCCCGGTTTGCCTGTCAAATCGGGGAGGATTTTACAAGGATTACCATGTCCTGAAGGATGCTATTGCCGGGATTTTCAAAAGCTTCGTTTAAAACCTGGTATGAAATGAATTCCAAATCACTATAACAGGAGTCAATAAACCAAAAAGTACGGCGACTGCAAAGTCCTGAGGCAATAACATTAATATTCTCAGATTATAAAAGCTACCATATAACAAACGTAAATAGACACACCTATTGATCTAAGAGTTGCCTGCCTTGATAAAAACAGGATAGGGAAAGCCAAACCCGATAAAGAGAGGCGCCAATTAAAACCAAATACAATGAAAAAGATCAAATTAAACAAACCTGATTTTGGGTTTAGGAGCAGCGCTATGGAAAGAATAGGACTGGCCTCGCTATTAGCAGTTAGCATTTGTTTCTCAGGATGTAAGAAAGAGTTGACAGTACAAGAAGGAGGGTCCGCCAGTAAATCCGGCAGAGCTTCCACATCTGCGGTACCTGATTTTACAATTGCAGTTTTACCCGATACACAGAATATGGTATCCAGCCAGTACGGCGGTACGCCATCCATGATGACTGCCCAAATTAACTGGATCAAAGCTAACCAGGTAGCCGAAAACATCGTTTATGTGGCAAGTTTAGGTGATATGACCGACCACGGAGACACCTACGCCTCTGAATGGACTAATGTAGCTAACAATGGATATTATTTGCTTGAATCCCAGGCTGGGTTTCCTAATGGCATTCCTTATGGCACTTGTGTGGGTAATCATGACCAGACTCCCAATACCGGTCATCCGCTTACATGTTCAACAACTGCTTACAATGGTAAATTTGGTGCAAACAGATTTCGCTCACGTGCTTATTATGGCGAA
>DASWTL010000195.1:0-4144 GCA_036402155.1 Sphingobacteriaceae bacterium
TGCGTAATTCAATTTCAGCTCAATATCAATCCGCCGCTTTCCCTGCCGGCTGATGTTAATAATAACCTCATTGGAAAGCTTACTATTTGGAAAAATCACCGTCCGGTTATCATATGTATTAACAACAGTATAAAATAATTGAATTTCGGTTACCGTTCCCTCCTGCCCCTGGGCTACAATATTATCGCCCGCACGGTAAGGTTTAAGTAACAAAATAAGAACTCCGCTTGCAAAGTTCTGAAGAGTTCCAGACAAAGCTAAACCAGCAGCAACACCAAATGATGTAATAACGGCAGCAAAAATTGTCATTTGCACACCCATAAACTGCATTACGGCTAATACCAGCAACACCCGCAGGGAAGTAATGATTAAACTGAGCAAAAAGGGTTTCAACGATGCATCAAATTGCCGCCGCTCCATGTGCCGCCGCAGCCATGCTGAAACCTTACGGATAAGCCACAAGCCAACTATTAAAAGAATGAATGCGAGTACTATTCGTAATCCCTGAGTGATAACCCAGGCATACCCCTGCAGATAAAGTTTATGGAAATCCATTAAAATTCAAATATAAAAAAGCCGCTTAACCTTCCTTGTGAGAAAATATAAGGCTGCAAAAATAAAAACCAATTTTTAAATATGGAATCAGTTGCCTGGAATCAAACCCTTTTCTTTTAAAACCTTTTGCTCATCGCCGGTTATATATGCGAATATTTTTGGCAGACCCGCTTTTACCTGGACCAAATAATATACCATAAACTCAATCTCTTCTGACATATTCTTGTTGCTGACATAGGTTGAATGCCAGTGAACTTTAACCATCGCATGCAATTCATCAAGAATAGATATTTCTTTAGCAAGAATGGTCATTGTACGCGTACCTATACTTTTATAAAAAGCATAGCCCTGAGGAATTACTTCCCTGAATTTTTCGTCATTCTTTCTGCAGTGAATGCCCAGAGGACTTGCTTCAATAAAGGATTCTGAAAACGACCCGACAGTACCCTCTATGTCCGGGTCTTTGCCGCCTATGGCACCTGTAAACCTGGTTGCATAATCCTCAAAAAACTTATCTATTTTTTTCTTTAAAGCTTCCATTGCATAAGAATAACTGCCAAAGCTAAGAAGTGTTTTAATGCTGAATTTAGACAGATTACCATAAAAAAAGGGAGACGAATGCGCCTCCCTTTCTTATACAAACTGAATTCTGTTAATACAATGTAAATTCAACCCGTCTGTTTTGCTGACGGCCGGTAGCCGTCTTATTGGTGGCAATAGGCTGGCTTTCACCATAACCAGTAGCCTCAATGCGCGATGGGTTTGCACCCTGACTTACCAGATAAGCTTTCACTGATTCTGCCCTGTCTTTTGATAATTTAAGATTAGCAGCATCACTGCCAACATTATCAGTATGTCCGGCTAACTTCAGGCTGAAATCTTTAGTTTTTAACAAATCAGCAACCCTGTTTAAACTTGCGTACGAAGTAGAACGGATGGTAGCTTTACCAAAGTCAAACTCAAGATTACGAATTGCTTCCGCAACCACTCTTTTATCTTCCTCCGTTACTACTACTCTAACCGGGTTATTCACAGTTACTTTAAGCTCGCAGCCGGCGCCATCAACCTGTGTTCCAGCAGGGGTTCCCGGACATTTATCAAAATAATCAGAAACACCATCTTTATCTTCATCGTTTTTAAACCTGGCCCAATCAGTTGCCATTTGCGCCAGCTGATCTGCATGTCTTTTACGCTCTGTAGCAAGCTCATCTGTAAGTTCTTTGTTACGAAGAATATAATCATACTCTAAAGCTGCTACCGGATTATAAGTAGCCAGCTGAGGTTTAGATTTAGATCCCAAAGCGAACTCTAACCCGATATGACCATAAGAAAACTTATCATTCTGAGGCGCTTTATGATAACCATCTACGTTATCTGCATCAACAAAATTCATATTATACCCAAGATCAAGATTGATATTGTCGGATAAAAGAAACTTTAATCCTGCTCCAAGCGGGAAAAAGACCTCCTTTACACCTTCAGAACCTGGCTTAAATTCAACTGCTGTACCGGCTGTATTCTTTAAGATCGGGTTATATCCCATCATTCCGGCGCCACCGGTCATGTATGGTTGTATAACACTTCTGCGGTTCATCCAATAAATATTACCCAGACTTAAATTAGCAGTTAAACTTGCCGCATAATGCACTTCGGTTTCATAAGATGCCCAGGGACTGGTTGCCGGACTGCCATTACCCAATGGTTCTGCATTATCAGCCTTTAGCTTACCGCGTAAAAAATTTGCCTGTACACCCAGGGCAGGCAGAATTTGCTTTTTAATATATGCACCGTAGCCAATGCTGCTTTCCCAATTGGTGAAATCATTTTTACCAAATGGAATAGTTGGAGTAAGTATACCGCCGTTTACACCTATAGACCAGGTTCTGAAAGAATTTGCGGGTGAAAAAGGTTTTGGATAACTGCCTGTTGAAGCATCCTGAGCCGAAGCACTTCCTGCACTCAGGATACACAGTGCCAGCATGGATGTTTTTAAATAATTTGAATTCATAATTAAAGATTAAATGGAATAAAGAAGAGTAAGGGTTAGCCTCACAATTATTTATTAAAAGAATTTTGTATTCGTATTTCGATACAACGGCCAAAGGTATAACTAATTAAGTCTGATAAAGCATATCGTTTTCCACATATCAACAAAACTGTGCCGGATTCTGATTTACGCATTCTCCCCAGCCATATGTATCTTTGCAAATATGTCTCTTAACAAGTCTGCATTATCACAACTCATTAAAACTGAAGCCAAAGACCTTGGTTTTATCTTTTGTGGTATTGCAAAAGCTACTTTTCTTGAAGACGAGGCGCCCAGACTTGAATCATGGCTCAAAAATGACTTTCATGGTGAAATGCAATACATGGAAAATCATTTTGACAAACGTCTGGATCCGAGAAAGCTGGTTGAAGGTGCAAAATCGGTAATTTCCATGGCTCTGAACTATTTTCCAGGCGAGCATCAGGCAGACCCGTCAGCACCAAAGATCTCTAAATATGCCTATGGTACGGATTATCATTTTGTAATTAAAGATAAGCTTAAAATTCTTCTGGAAATTATCAGGGAGAAGATAGGGGATGTGGAAGGGCGTGCATTTGTTGATTCAGCACCTGTGCTTGATAAAGCATGGGCCAAACGCAGCGGAATTGGATGGGTTGGAAAACACTCTAACCTGATAAACAAAAACTCAGGCTCATTCTTTTTCCTGGCCGAGTTGATTATTGACCTGGAACTTGAGTACGATATACCTGCAACTTATGATCATTGCGGAACCTGCACCCGGTGTATAGATGCCTGCCCTACCGATGCCATTGTAGCACCTTATATTGTTGATGGCAGCAGATGCATTTCCTATCTGACCATTGAATTAAAAAATGAGATCCCTTCTGAATTTCAAAACAAAATGGAAAACTGGGTATTTGGCTGTGATATCTGCCAGGATGTTTGTCCGTGGAATAGGTTTTCAGTGCTTCATACTGAACCTGCTTTTAATCCGACAGAAGAATTTTTGAATATCTCGGAGCGAGACTGGCAGGAGATTACAGAAGAGACTTTTAAGCGGGTATTCAAAAACTCTCCGGTTAAAAGAACTAAATACCAGGGATTAAAACGCAATATACAATTTCTGCGGCCATAAGGTGTCTGACACTTTTGAAGTGTCACCTGTTCATTTACAACGTTTCAAACATCCTTCTAGCATATTTACATACACATAATGGTTATCCCCTGCCTTTGAGTAACTTTGCAATTCGGTTAAAGAAATAAGCCATGGATTTTAAATTAGGTGAGTTTGTTCGTTTTGTGGATGAGAAATATGAGGGATACATCACCCGGATCATCGATGAAACTATGATTGGAGTGACGGGAGATGATGATTTTGAAATTCCCGTTCCGGCAAACAAAGTTACCCGTGTTCATGGTCATGTTTATAAAGGTATTGAAAATCAGGCTGTTGTCGATCAAGTAACTGCATCAGGTGAGTTTAAAACAACAGGTATCTACCTTGCTGTTGCGCCAGATAACTCAAAAAGTTCGGTGGTATATTTTCACCTAATAAATGAAACATCTTATCAACTTCTCATT
>DASWTL010000196.1:0-9648 GCA_036402155.1 Sphingobacteriaceae bacterium
AGGAAAGTTATACCCGGCTGACGGTAATAAACCGGAGCATTTTTCAGGTACCATGGCTGATATTACGGAAAGAAATGCCAAAGATATGCAAAGGTATGAAGTGCTTAAAGAGCAGTTACAAGAGCTTCAAAAGCAGGAAATATTTCGGGTTACCATTAGAACCCAGGAGGAAGAAAGAAAACGAATTGCTGAAAGCCTGCACAATGGTATCGGTCAATTATTGTACGCAGTTAAACTAAACCTGAGTCAGATAGACCTGAAACAGGATAATATGGAATATGCTCAATTTCAAAAAGCGAAACGCACAACAGAAGAATTATTGAATGAAGCCATTAGAGAAAGCAGGCGTATCTCTCATGAGTTAACTCCACAATTCCTTGAAGATTTTGGTCTGCGTGAATCCATTCGCGACGTATGCAGACGTTTTGGCCAATTTATGAAGTTGAAATGCAACTTTCGCGGTGCAACAGCAAAACTTGACAAATATCTCGAACTTTCGATTTACCGGATTATTCAGGAATTAATTTTGAACGTTGTAAAACATGCCCAGGCTACTGAAGCCAATGTCGAGATTGATCAGGGTGTTAATTACATTACTGTAGTTATTTCTGATAATGGTACAGGTTTTCAGGTATCCAAGAGCAAATCAAAAGGAATAGGATTACAGGGGATATTTAACAAGGTGAAGCTGTTAAACGGGAAATACAAAATAGAAAGCCTAAACGGAACAAAGGTAACTGTCCAAATTCCTGTGCGTGCTGCTGATAATTAATCAGGCCCCATAAAAAAGATTGTTACCTTCTGGACGTCATCCTTCGTCATTAAACAACGCCCTGTGCGATCATTGCATCAGCTACCTTTAAGAAACCTGCAACGTTGGCACCAGTTTCATAATTAATATATCCATCGTCTTCCCGGCCATACTTAACACAAGCCTCATGAATCTGTTCAATAATCAATTTAAGTTTTGTATCTATTTTTTCCCGGCTCCATGAGTAACGAAGCGAATTCTGAGACATCTCTAAACCGGAAACAGCAACGCCGCCTGCATTGGCAGCTTTACCAGGGGCGTATAAAATCCGAGCCTGCTCGAAAACGTGGATCGCATCCGGTGTCGATGGCATGTTAGCTCCCTCAGCAACACAAATGCAGCCGTTATCAACTAGTGTTTTCGCATCTTCAGCATCCACTTCATTTTGTGTAGCATTTGGAAAAGCGATGTCGCATTTAATGCCCCATGGCTTTTTGCCCTCAAAAAAATCACATCCATATTTCACGGCATATTCCCTTATGCGTCCTCTGCGTTCATTTTTAAGGTTCATTAGAAACGCCAGTTTAGCAGAATCAATACCTTCAGGGTCATAAATAAAGCCTTCAGAATCAGACATGGTCAATACTTTGGCGCCAACTTCTATACATTTTTCGGCAGTATACTGGGCTACATTTCCTGATCCTGAGATAATCACATTCTTCCCTTTTAAAGAATCCCCTCGCACTTTAAGCATAGCTTCAGCAAAATATACCACACCGTAACCGGTTGCTTCAGGTCGTATTAAGCTACCGCCCCATTCATGCCCTTTGCCCGTTAAAACCCCGGTAAACTCACCTTTAATGCGCTTGTACTGACCGAATAAGAATCCGATTTCGCGTGCTCCCACGCCAATATCACCAGCAGGAACGTCGATATCTGCACCAACATGGCGGTATAATTCGGTCATAAAGCTCTGGCAGAACTTCATTACTTCTGCATCCGATTTTCCTTTGGGGTCAAAATCAGATCCTCCTTTACCGCCTCCCATGGGTAATCCCGTAAGGCTGTTTTTGAAAACCTGTTCAAACGCCAAAAACTTGAGCACACTTAATGTAACCGAAGGATGGAAGCGCAGGCCGCCTTTGTATGGTCCGATTGCACTGTTCATTTGAACCCTGAAACCACGGTTTATTTCCACTTCTCCCTGGTCATTCAGCCACGGAACCCGAAAAATAATTACACGTTCAGGTTCAGTCATCCTTTCAAGAATTTTATGTTTTTTATATTTGGTATGCTTTTCGGTAAACGGTATTACAGACTCGGCGACCTCAAAAACCGACTGTAAAAATTCTGGCTCATTGCCATTACGTTTTTCCACTTTAGCCATAAATTCATTCAAAAGCATGTCCATTTCGTATAAAAATTGATAATGTATTAAAAGGGGGAAGTAACTGTGTGAAATTGCCCCTCCGCGAAGAGTTTTGTCTCTTGAACCTTCCCGGTATTTTTCTTCAGTTACCCGGCAGTAAAAATAAGAGAACTTAGCTTATCATCATTACCATTTTTATGAAATTGCAATAATGACACAAATTAAACGAAACTGATCTTTAGGGCCGGTTTAATCAAACAGGTACCACCAGAATTTTTTACCTGAAGAAATGAAAAATTTCGATCTGAGGTATGATGGGTGATCCGGAAGTTATATATTTACATAAGGTAACTTGTATTTACAAGTGGTTTTGGCCGGTTAGCTCAGCTTTTTTTAATCGATATTTAAATAAGGATATTATGGGAATAGTAAGAAGATACTCGTTTTGGTCTTTTCAGTTGTTTGTGATGATATTTCAGATGAGTTTGGTTATCCCCTTCAACAGCCCTGCATTAAGTCAGGGTAAGAACAATACGTGGGTGAAGCATCCGGTGTATGAACCTGGGATATCTGATTTAAATTCACTAAAAACTATGGTTGATCCCCTAATGCAGATGTCTGTAAGTGAAGTAATTGCACAGGTTCCATCTGCATCGGGGATCAATTTTGTAGGATGTCCTAACTGTGATGGCGGTGCACAGGAGAACGGTGTTTTAGGCTGGAAGCTGGGTATGGGAGACCAGGTTCAATGTAATTATTGTAAGATGGTCTTCCCAAATGAGAAATTTCCAAACAACAGTGAGACGGTTATCACAGCTCCAAGTGGTGTAAAGCAGGTTTACCGGTATTACAAGAGTGCTTCTGGTCGCGAATATTATTTTGAGCCTCATGCATGGTATGAAAGATGGATATGGATTAATTCAAAAGCCAGTGAGCTTGCAAAACTTTATTATGCTACCGGGGATAATGCGTATGGCGACCGTGCAGCTGCAATCGCAGGGCGTTTTGCAAAAGTGTTCCCTGATTATGCTGTGAGATATGATTATCCGAATACTCCGGTGAAATTTTACCCTGCAGATCAAAAATGGCCTTATGTCGGGGTAGCACCATACAGAGGTGCTAAGTGGAGGTGGTGGGGGTATGATGATATTCCCACTGATCTGATGGAAGTGTATGATCTCTTAATGGCAAAATACGATTGGAAACGAATGGATAAGGTGATCGGACCTGGTACAGAAAAGAGAATTGCCAATGACCTGTTGCGTTTAGGTTATGAATTTACTACTGCCAACCCCGAGATGTATTCAAATAAGTCACCCGGGATGTACAGTAATATGATCCGTGCAGGCCGTGTCCTGGGCGATCCTGCTATGGTACATGAGGCGGTAAAACGTTTCAGGGAGTTTTTTTCAAAAGGTTTTTTCCCCGATGGATGGTGGAAAGAAGGGACTACATCTTATCATCGCATGACTATCAATGGTTTACGGACTGTAGCAAATGCATTGGCCGGATATGTAGATCCGGTTGACTGGAAGGGAGAGCGTTTTAATAATCCGGATTTAACTGTAGAGATTCCGCTCTATAAAAAAGCGCTGGAGGTTTCTAATGATGCATTATTGCCCAATGGAAGAGACTTGCCAATTAATGACACATGGGGACTTACTCAAAAAAAGAAAACTAATTTCACTGAATCGAAGCTTTGGCCGGCACTGGGTAATGCATCCCTTAGGTCGGGTAAGGGAAAAGATCAGGTGATGCTGAATGTGAACTGGAGTGGAAATTATGGGCATTCCCATTATGACAATGGATCTATTATCTTATTTGCCGCGGGTGAAGAGCTTCTTTCAGATATCGGCTATACTCATACAAAATACCGGGGATGGACAATACAGACCGCATCTCATAATACAGTGGTAATTGACCAGAAGGGCCAGGATACCGGAACTCCGGAGAAGCCGGTAACCGGGCATTTACAGTTTTATGATGACAAGGATATTCATGTGAAAGTGGTTGATGTGGATGCTTCACCGGCATATGGTAAGGCTAAAACTTATAGGCGTCGTCTGGTAATGGTAAACGCCGCTCCTGGTCGGGATTATGTAGTAGACCGTTTCGATGTGGAGGGTGGAAAAGATCATGACTGGTTTCTGCATGGAATGTGCGAGGAGCAGGGAACCTTAGAAACAAGTATTCCATTAAACCGGCCCGTAGGAACACTTGTCCCTGCCTGGGGAGGTAATCATATGCCTAAAATTCAACAGGATACCGACGAAAAACGATTCCATCCCTATGTATACCTCAGGGATATAAAAAGCGGCGATGCATCTGAACAATGGTCTGCTACATGGAGATATAATAGTTCCGGTTTGCGTACGCACATCCTGTCGCAGGCAGGAACACAGGTTTTTCGTTTTCATTCCCCATCGGTGCGGTTGGCTCGTGAGGATGCCAATAAACTCGACGATTTTAAACTCAATGGATTAATGCAGCGTCACTCAGGCAGCGCATCCACGTTTCTTGCTGTACATGAGCCGTTTACCGATAACCCCTGGATTGAATCAGTTCATAATGACGGAAAAGCTTTAATAATACGTTATAAATTGAATGGCAAACCTGTTGAAGACCGGTTGGTATTGAATAATGATGGGGAAGTTCATGTTTCTTCAACTGCAGGTTGGAATTATAAATCTGGTACAGCTACTTCAGGACAGGTTAAGGCACTTGAAACTGTAAATGGAAAATGGAGATTACAATTGGACCGCGATGTGCCCGATGTTCACTATATACGCTTAGATCTGTCCGCTGGTGTTACACGATACTATCCGGTTAAAGCGGTGAACGGAAAATGGCTGGATCTGGTTGATGATCCGGGATTTACAATGGAAGCTGATACAGGTAAGCTGGTGTTCCATTCATTTCCGCAAGAAGAGTATGCAGGGCCGTTAAGATATACGTTATTTGAAAAGTAACTTGATTAAATCAATCATTCGCACTAGGCGGTTATGATAAGTGCAACATCATAATCGTGTTGCACTTAAATTACTTCAAATATTTCCCTGCTTTGGCTGCAAAGACCTTCAAACGTGACTATTTCTTATCAAACGCCAGTTCATTGCTTTTGGCCATTAATTTTACACTTTCAGCCAGCCGGATGAATTCAGCCCGGTAGCCTTCCACATCTTCTCCCTTTGCTTTTTTTGCCATGTCGATAAGATCTTCATAACTTGATTGTTGCTTAAAATCCGAATTCCGTAATAATAACCCTAATTCTGCAACTGCACTGGCAAATTTAAAGTCATCGGATGCTTGAGATAAAGTTTTTGGATCATCTTTTAAAGAGGTCTGAATCATTTTGCTCTTATCTGAGCCCGGTTGTTTATACCTGAATTTTATGGTAACCATCTCTGTAGAGTTTGTTAAAGCAGGTGCTGTATTTATCACCTGATATTTAAGAGGATCAACTGTAAAACTGCTTTTAATACCTACAGGAATAATTTCATAGAGTGCCGTAACTGTGTGTCCAACACCCATATCACCGCCAAGTTTTTTGTCATTGTTGAAGTCTTCTTTAGCCAGTAAACGGTTCTCATAACCCACTAACCGGTAAGCCTGAACTTTAGTCGGATTAAATTCAATTTGTAGTTTAACATCCTTTGCTACAGTAAACAAGGTTCCGCCGAATTCTGTAACCATAGATTTTGTAGCTTCGGTAATATTATCAATATATGCATAATTGCCATGCCCTTTGTCGGCGAGGATTTCCATTTTGCTATCTTTGGTATTTCCCATCCCAAACCCCAGGATGGAAATACTAACACCACTTTCCCGTTCTTCGGATATGAGTTGCTCCATATCTTTATCGCTGGATGCACCTACATTAAAATCACCATCAGTAGCCAGAATGATCCGGTTATTACCCTTCTTTATAAAGTTTTCCCTGGCAATTTTATAAGCCAGTTTTATACCGGCCCCGCCTGCTGTTGATCCTCCGGAAGTCAAATCATCAATGGCATCTTTAATTTTTGTTTTCTTATCACACGAAGTGCTTTCGAGCTTTAATCCGGCTGCACCGGCATACACCACAATAGCTACTTTATCAACCGGACGTAACTGATCCACCAGCATTTTCATGGACGATTTTACAAGCGGCAGTTTATTTGCGGCATGCATCGATCCTGATACATCAATGAGGAATACCAGGTTGGAAGCCGGCAGTTTATCGGTTTTTACCTCTTTGGCTTTTAATCCTATTCTCAAAAGACGGTGTTGTGGATTCCATGGGGCTGATGAAAGCTCTGTATGGATAGCCACCGGATCGCCATTTGTGGGAGCGGGAAGATCATAACGGAAGTAATTAATCATTTCTTCAATCCTTACGGCATCTTTGGGGGGCAGTTGTCCGTTGTTGATAAACCTTCTGAAATTACTGTAAGATGCTGCATCAACATCAATAGCGAAGGTGGATAAAGGAGTGCTTTTAGGATCGGAAAATTGGTTCTCTGAAATACCTGCGTATGATTCGCTGTTCATATCATACGTACCTATTCCCCTAATCCGGGTGGATACGCCAGGCACTTTCCCGGCAATTACCTCTTGAGAAGACATCGTGGAGACTGCACCAACTACATTCTCTTTTCTTTGGGAACCATATCCCACAACAACTACTTCGGTTAAAGAACCAGGTGAAGTTTTAAGATATATATCAATCGTACTAGATTTTTGAATATTTATTCTCTGTGTTACATAACCAATGGCACTAGCCACAAGCGTGTTTTTACCCTGTTCAACAATAATTGAATACATTCCCCTCGAATCCGTTGCTGATTTTATTTTTGTTCCTTCAACCAGGATAGTTACACCAGGGATTGGTTTTTTGTCATCAGCGCCATAAACAATTCCAGTAATGGTACGAGATGTGTCAACCCGGAACCCAGCCAGGCCGACAATTAAGAGCAAATAAAAAATTTTCTTCATGATTATTGATTTTTGCCGGAGGATGCATCTATAATGAAATTTCCATAAGCAATAAATAAAAATTATTTTCAGCAGTGTGAATTTGTTTAAAAACTCCCGGAAGCCGGATCCTCTGAATGATGAGCAACTATTACAGCAGTATCGCGAAAGCGGTGACCTGGCCGTATTGGGAGAGCTGTTTCAGATTCACTCATCTATGGTGTATTATGTATGTTACCGGTATTTACAGGATAGTGAACTTAGCAAAGATGCTGTTATGCAAATTTTTGAGGAGTTAATAACCAAGGTAAACCGGCATGAGATCAGGCAGTTTGGCAAATGGTTATACGTTTTGAGCCGGAATCATTGTTTAATGCAATTGCGTTCGTCAAAGAAAATGATGCATGTTCCTATAGATGATTTTATGGAATCTCGTGATGAATGGCATCCGGATATAAATGAAAAGGAACAGACTTTTACAGCATTGGAGATTTGTATCGAAAAGCTCCCTGCTGCACAAAAACAAAGTATTGATCTCTTCTTTCTGAATCAGAAGTGTTATAAAGAAGTGGCACAGCTAACCGGTTATAGTCTCAATGATGTGAAAAGTTATATCCAGAACGGAAAAAGGAATTTGAAAATTTGCATGGAAAAAAATCGTGAAAGCTAATAGACCGGATATATCACTTATACGAAAGTATCTTGATGGGGAGCTTGATGAGCGTGCTATGTACGAGCTGGAAAGGCAGGCCGAAAATGATCCGCAGTTAATGGATGTGATCAAGGGTATGGAGAGTGCTGATGCTGAAACTCATAACAATAATCTTGTATCTATAGATCGGTTATTACATGAACGCATCAATAAAGGTAAAAGGCGGAATAGTTTTCTATGGGCAAACTGGCAGGTGGCAGCTTCTTTACTGATTGCTTTAACCGTTGGCACCTGGTGGCTTACACAAAAGCCTGAAAAAGAAAAAATAACGAAAAGGCCTGCAAGAGTTGAACGAAAGGATACACTTGTTTTACCTGTACCAAAAAATGAAAAACCTGTAGGTTCAGCTATAGCAAAAAGTCAGCAAAAGCAACCATCAGTAATCCATAAATCTGATCTTGAGAGGGAGTTAAAGAAAAGTTTATCTGTAGCGTCAAATGATAAGCAGTACAGCCAAAAGGAGAACCCCAGCTTGAACGAAGTGGTAGTAGTTGCGTACGGTACTCAAAAGAAATCGAATGTTGTCGGCTCAGTTACTACCAGTACACCTGAATTTGACAGTAAGAAGCTATTAGACAGTAATATAAACGAGGCGTTATCAGGAAAGGCTTCCGGAGTGACCGTGCTTAGAGGGCAGTCAGGGAATACTGCGAATATGGTAATTTCCGGCAAAGTTGTAGATAAAACGGATAACAGCCCATTACCTGGTGCAGCTATACGGGTTAATGGTACACCATATGCTACTGTAACCGATGTAAATGGTAATTTTAGTATAAACATACCGGAAAATACAAAAGTATTAGATATAGCCTATTTGGGTTACGACCCTAAGGAGGTCAAAGTGAAAAAGGGTGAGAACTTAGAAGTTAAGATGGACCTCAATAGCGCTGCATTAAGCGAGGTGGTTGTGGTTGGATATAATTCTGATAAATCGAGTTCTGAAGAAGCTCAGCCGGTAATTGGATGGAGGGCTTATAAAGATTATTTAAAGGAAAATGCTGTCTCACCTGATAGCGGCACTTACCGTGCTATTGTAGAGTTTACAGTAGACCGATCCGGGAGAACTTCTAATTTTAATGTTAAGGGTTCAAATGATGTATTAAACCAGAAGGCTATTGATCTAATTGTGAATGGGCCTAAGTGGATTGGGGGGAAGGGTGAAAAGCCTCAAACTGTTAAATTGCGGATCACATTCCATAAATAGCTTATTTTAAATCAATGATGACATATCTAAGCAGAATTCTGTTTGTAACGGCCATAGGGTGTATTATTCTGTTCGATTCAGCGGCGCAACCCTTGAATTATACTGTTAAAAATGCACACGCTCATAATGATTACCTGCACGCAGTCCCTTTTTATTCAGCTTTTAAAAGTGGTTTTGGTTCAATTGAAGCAGATGTTTATCCGATGAATGGGGAATTGCTGGTTGCTCATGGGAAATCTGAAATACAGAAGGATAGAACGTTATGTAAGTTATATCTTATGCCGCTTAAAGCAGAATTAAAGAAAAACCCTGAACGGCGACTGATCCTTCTAATTGATATTAAGGAAAAACATCCTGAAGCACTGTCCATTCTGGTTAATCAACTTAAACCTTTAAAAAAACGGCTCACTACCCAGAGCCGTCAAGGTCAGCTAACGGTTGTTATCAGCGGTAACAGACCTCTGCCATCACAATATTACAGGTATCCTGATTATCTTTATTTTGATTCCGATCTATCAAAGACACATACAGCCATTGAGTGGAAAAGAGTTGGATTAGTGAGTTTACAATTCAGTAAATTATCAAAATGGAAAGGGGTAGGGGAAATTTCTTTAAAAGATGAAACTCTTCTTAAACATAAAATTGACAGCGTTCATGCT
>DASWTL010000197.1:0-4247 GCA_036402155.1 Sphingobacteriaceae bacterium
CGTAAGCACCTATCAGAGCCTGATTAAACTCATCTTCAGTTTTAAAATAATTCTTAGTATTCAGTTGGTTTTCCGGTGCCAGGTCAATATAATCCTTGGAGCAGGAAACTACGCTTAACGTTAGTGTTAAGGCTATATATAAAATCTTACTTTTCATCTTAATTTCAATTTATTGTTTTACATCATTTATCAGTGCACAATGCAGCAAACTATAGCTACAGACCCATATTTATACCGAATGAAATTGTTCTCGGTACCGGGTAGGTAACTACGTCGTTACCCAACTGCAATCCATTAAGATTATCGCTGGTATGGCTTGCTTCAGGGCTAAATCCTGGCCATTTGGTGATCACAAATGCCTGCTGAATGCTGGTATACAACCTTAAATTACTAAGATATTTGCTGCGGGGAAGCTTTACTGTATATCCTAATGAAATGTTCTTACAGGTAAGATGCGAAGCGTCACGAATGGCATTTGTATTGATTGTTCGATACAAAACAGTAGTGTTTACTCCCGGAAGCTGAAGCGTGCGTGGAGTTCTGCCATCTCCGGGATTTTCTTCTGAACGCCATGGATTGAGATGCTTATAAATATTAAATGAATTTCCGTCTAAATTTCCGGCACTTTCATACATACCATCCCGCATGTCATTTCCTACTGAACCGGAGAAAGAAATACTAAAATCAAAATTTTTATAGGTCACATCATTGGTAAATCCAATCAGAAAATCTGGGTTAGGATCTCCGATAACTGTACGATCGGCTGATGTTATTACACCATCTCCATTCACGTCTCGCATTTTTACCGTTCCTACCCTTGACGTGGTATGTTTAGCAACTTCCGGATCATCAAACTCCGCCTGGGTCATGTAAATTCCATCATTGATATACCCATAATACAGCGATAATGGGGAACCAACCTGGTTTATAAAGGGAGTATTAAATTCGTTAGATGGGCGGTTAGGCACATCGCTTGCTCCTAAATGATTAATGCGGTTCTTATCAAATGAGATGTTAAAATTGGTATTCCATTTTACTGCGCCGGTCAGGTTTATTGAATTAATAGAAAACTCATGTCCCCAGAACTCGAATTCGCCGGCATTAGAGGTAAAACTTGAAAAACCTGATATCCTTGAAACAGGAACTACAGCCAATAGGCCATCTGAGATCTTGCGATAATAATCATACGTTAAACTTATTCTGTCTTTTAATACAGCTATATCCAAACCGATGTCAAATTGTTTGTTGCTTTCCCATCTTAACAGACCGTTTCCCATAGTGCTGGCAGTTTTTCCCTGCGCAAGGGTATTACTAAACACATAATTTGAACCGCCGATTAGTGGCTGAGAGGTGTAATCTCCAATCTCATCATTACCGGTAAGACCATAGCTTGCACGTAATTTCAAATAGCTGACCAGCGGTAATTTTTTCATAAACGCTTCGTCACTAACAATCCATCCTGCAGATACAGAAGGAAATGTACCGTATTGATGGTCGCGTCCAAAACGGGATGATCCGTCGCGACGGATCGTACCTGCCAGGAAATATTTACCCTTATAGTTATAATTTAACCTGCCGATGGTAGATAGCATCCTGTTTGCGTTCATACCAGTACTTGCAGTTTTTGTTCCGGCTGCATTTACGGTCGTCAGAGATTCATCTGCGTAGTTGCTTCCAACCACGCTGTTAGCATCCCGCCTGTAATTTTGAATAGTATATCCGGCAAGCGCCTCAATATGATGATCCCTAAACAGTGTTGTTTGATAGGTCAATATATTCTCGTTAAGCCAGGAATAATAATTAGCTGTATTGTACTGACCGCTAACAACGCTTAAAGGACGTGGCTGAATGGCATTAAAACCAACGGACGCTTCGCGGTTAACGAAAATATTATGAACAGCACTTGCGTAGTCGATATCTGCTCCGGTTGTAAATTTCAGATTCTTTATAATTTCGAACTCTGCATCAAAATTGGCAAGTACTCGGCCTAATTTGACCTTATTATTTGTGTTTAATGCTTTGGTTTCCCAATTAGGCATATTCAGAACTCCAAATCCACTGGTTTTAGAAGCCGGGCTGCCATCCGCATTATAGCGGGGCATATGCGGAGATGAAAGCAGCGCACCTTCAACGATCTGGCGTTGGCCATCCGTAGCCACATTGGCCGCATTATTATCTAATTGTAACGATGGTGCCACATTAAGACCAATCTTGATCCCCTTAACAGGTCTGAATTCAGTATTGGCTCTGAAAGAATACCGTTCAATGCCGGTGTTCTTTACAATTCCCTGCTGGTTAAAATAACCGGCTATAACACTTGTAGAAGATTTATCTCTATAATCTGAAAATGACAGGTTATAATTTTGCGTAGGTGCAGTGCGAAGTACTGTTCCCAGCCAATCGGTTCCTTCTCCATATTGTTCGGGATTTTGATATTCCGCCGGAATACTGCCTTTGAACCCTTCATATTTTATTTTATCTTCATACACACCTTTCATATAGGCCGCAAATTCACTTCCGTTCTTTACCTCCGGACCTCTGCTCCTATCCAGTCTGGCTACTCCATAATATGCATTGAATTCTACACGTGCTTTTCCTGGCTTTGCACGTTTGGTAGTGATCAGTACTACCCCGTTAGAAGCCCGTGATCCGTATAACGCGGAAGATGCCGCATCTTTTAATACCGTAAATGACTCTATTTCATCTGAATTGATATTATTAATAGCTCCTTCCCCTTCCAGTGGCTGACCGTCCACAACATATAATGGAGTACTATTACCATTTCCTGAAGTGGCGCCGCGTATACGAACTCCCATACCTTGTCCCGGTTTACCAGTATTCTGGTTAATCTGTACACCTACAATTTTACCCTGAAGTTTTTGAGTGAACTGTGCAACTGGTATATCCTGTAATTCTTCTGCATTGATCTGAGCAATTGACCCGGTAACATCCCTTTTTTTCTGAGTACCGTAACTCACTACTACAACCTCGTTTAAGGATGTCGCCGATTCTGTTAATTGTACATCTAAATTCGAGCGCCCGTCAACGGCAATTTCCTGAACAGCATAACCTATATAGGTAAAAACCAAAATATCATTTACATTCGGAGTATTAATTGAATACCTGCCATTAGCATCTGAGCTGGTACCTATTGAAGTGCCTTTTACTATAATACTTACTCCCGGCAACGGAATCCCTTTTTCATCTGTTATCGTACCGGAAACCATAGCCTTCGTGTTGCCGTTAGCGATGGCATCCTGATCATCAGCAATTTCGTTATCTGAATCGATATACAGAATAATGTTATTATTAACCTGGGTATATTTCAGATTAGTATTAGAAAGCAAAACACCAAGCAGACTTTCAACAGAAAGCGTCGATCTCTCCAGATTTATGGTACTATAGGCATTAATAGCTTTTTTCTTGTAAGCAAACCTGAACTCAGTCTGACTTTCAATTTGTTTTAAAGCGTCCCGTAACGTCTCATTTTTTAATTCAAGAGTAACATTTGTTTCGCTAAGAGCCTGAGCCTTACCTACTGATGCAGACAGCATCTGATGAGTTAAGCATAATACCAGCAGGATGATAGTATTAATCCTCATGAAATATCGAAAGTGTTTGGTTTTAAAAAAATCGGTTATACAAGCATAGCTTGCATGGTTAGTAAAATTATAATACATTGCATTAGTTTTAAGTTATACCATATAAGATTTAAGACTTTTGCAAATCCCGGCGGCAACCGGGATTTGTTTTTATGTCATGCGCAGGTGCGGTTTCACGTTGGTTTTGTTCGTTTCATACAGTGGTTTATTAAGTGTTAATTTAAACAGGTTCAAACAGCTGGCTTACTGACAGCCATCCCCTTCAATAATAATCGTGTTATCTGCTAAAGTATCATAAGTTGTATTCGTTACCTGTCCTACTACCCGTAATACTTGCTGTAATGGAGTCTTGTTAAGAAAATTAGCTGAAAACCTGCAATCTTTAACCTTACCATCAACTTTAATATTCAAACTATACTGCCTGCTAACCATTTTAGCTGCTTCTTCAAGCGTCAGATCGTCAATAATCAGGTCGGTTTCTTTCCATTTGATATCGCTCTCTGCATTAATTTCTAATTGCTTTTTCCGCCCCGACTGCTGATCATACCTGATCTGCTGATTTGGAGTAATAACCCCTAACACTTGCTGATCATCCTCTACTTTCACTTTACCCCTGGTCACTGTCACCGTAACCATTTTCTCATT
>DASWTL010000198.1:0-2515 GCA_036402155.1 Sphingobacteriaceae bacterium
ATTGTGGTCCGTTACTTTGGCGGCACCTTACTTGGCGTACCCGGCTTGATAAAAGCCTATAAAACTGCTACCACTGAAGCCTTAAATGCTGCCATAATAGTTGAAAAAATGGTTTTTGACATTTATGAAGTTAAGTTTACCTATATAAACATGAATGAGATTATGAAGGTTATAAAGAATGAAAATCTGGTGGTAAAAAAACAAGAATTTGATAATCATTGCCTTCTGGAAGTGGCAATAAGAAAATCTAAGGTTACGCAGGCAATTGAAAAGCTTAATAAGATCTCAGATACTTCTTTAGTATATCTTTATAGCAACTAAGTCGTCTATGCCGGAGAAATCAGATCTACAGTTCACATTAGTATTTATAAAATAGATTTCTTTTATTTGTACAAATAAGTAAGCAGTGTATTTACAAACCACCATAATCGCCCTTGTCAATACTGTCGTGGAAACCACGCAAGGGTGAATGGTATAAAGTAATTAGAAATAATTTTGCAGGCCATTCTTCACCGAATGGCCTTTTTTATTTTATGGTTAAATCTAAAAATCAAATTGTAGTGGTTGCAGCATTAGTGGTGGTAATTTCCACCGCATGAGAATGCTTTGCCTAAGATCCAAGCCTTCTCCACCCGGTGAAGGCTTTTTTTTGCAATAAATAAATCAAAATATGGAAACACCACAAAATTTAGCAGAACTTTTAAATGCAGATGGGTTTAAAAGTATTCCGAAGTCATTTATCAGGGAAATATTAAAAGTGACCGCCCATTCGGATATTATCTCGTTCGCCGGAGGATTGCCCAATCCTGCCTTTTTCCCTGTGCAGGAAATTCAGGCTGCGGCAATGAAGGCACTTGAAAAGGACGGTAGACGACTTCTCCAATATGGCGAGTCTGAAGGATACAGGCCCTTACGTGAATACATAGCGGCACGATATAAACAAAAGCATAACCTGGAAGTGGATCCGGACGTGATCTTAATAACCAATGGTTCACAACAGGGGCTTGACCTGGTAAGTAAGGTATTTTTAAACAAAGGTGACCGGGTTTTGATGGAGCGTCCGGCTTATCTGGGTGCTATTCAGGCCTTTTCAGCTTATAACGCTGATATTAGAACCATTAACCTACTTGATGATGGTCCTGATATCGAACGGTTAACCGAAATTCTGGACAAACAAAAGGTTAAGCTATTTTACGGAATCCCTAATTTTCAAAACCCAACAGGGATTAGCTATAGCATTGAAAAAAGAAAACAGGTTGCAGAAATTATGAACCGCTTCCCTTCACTGTTTATTGAGGACGATCCTTATGGGGACATCCGTTTTTCCGGCGAAAACCTTCCGCCAATTAAATCTTATCTTAATGAACAAACTATTTTATTGGGTTCTTTTTCTAAAACGATTTCCCCGGGGATGAGGATGGGGTGGGTCGTGGCCTCAAAGGAGATCATGCAAAAGCTTCTTATAGCTAAACAACTAACTGATCTGCATTCAAATAATCTTTCTCAAAGAGTCATTTACCAATACCTGATGGATAACGACTTCGATAATCACATTAATAAAATAAATGAAACATATAAGAGGCAATGTGATTTAATGGTCGAAGCGATCATGGAGTACTTTCCTCATGATGTGAAAGTAACACAACCACAGGGTGGAATGTTCCTCTGGTTAACGTTAAAAGAAAGTCAGAATACAATGGAGTTATTTAAAATTGCTATCAAAGAAAAAGTGGCCTTTGTACCAGGCAACTCTTTTTATCCGAAAAATGATTGCCATAATACTATGAGACTTAACTTTTCAAATTCCGATGAAATAAAGATTAAGCAGGGAATTAAGATTCTGGGTAATATTCTGAAAAGAAACAGTAGTTAATTTTCATCTTAATCAGGCACTTATTAAGGTGCTTCTCCGAAACAAACACAATTCTTATACATATATTTGATATATAAATTGTATTATATGGAGACTATAGATTTTACAATAAACGGCCAGGTTTACACCGCCGAAGAAACTGAAGGAATGTATTCTATTGTTTTGGACGCCCGGTTTATTGGCCAAATGTATAAGGAAAATAATGGATGGTCATGGGAAGGCGCCCCGGAGATAAAAGATGATTATCCATGGAAGGAAATAGGGCAAAAAATAGATAAACATTTACAGAACATGTAACAATCGCACTTAAGCCAAAGTTAAAGGCATCATTATCTATTAATCATGCCTTGTATTCTGTTTTTGAAAAAAATGAAGCTGCGACAGCATTGCAGACAGTAACAGCTTATCGCGCTTCATAGGTTGATGTAGAGTCCGAAGATCTAATATTACGGTTTTTGCACCAAAATTGATTTGAGTATATGCAATATCAGGTAATAACAACTTTAATCTCCGTATTTATACCATCCCATTATAAGTATTTATAGACCCTATTTTCTAGTCAGGGAATTGCTTTTTATCTATTCCAGGTATAATGCGTAATGCATTTTTATATTATATTTTTTTTAATATATCATCACTTAA
>DASWTL010000199.1:0-6976 GCA_036402155.1 Sphingobacteriaceae bacterium
CCCTGAACATAATACGGAGATAGCCAAGTGAATTCACTGGAGCATTCCTGTGATCTGCTATCGTATGAGGGGTTAGAAATCGTGAAAGTTCTAGCCTGCTGTGCCCATCGGGGGTAACCATCATGGCTATCTCTACCGACTGGTCGCCAAGGCCGGTTACCCGTCCGGCCCATTCGCCTTCAACCATGGTTCGGCCTTCAAGAGTAAGGCCTATTTCCTTGAAAAAAGAAATGGCATTGTCGAGAGATTCTACAACGATCCCGACATTGTTCATTTCCATTAAATTACTTTTTGCCATAGTTTGTAATTGCTTGTTAATTAATAATTTATGTTCTCACACTTTCGTTCGGCTGTTCAACTTCACCTCACCCGCCCTTGATGGCCTTATCATAATTTTCGTCTACAAAAATGTTTTCCACTGCTTCAATACAGGTGGAAATACTCTATAAGACTATGGGATTAAAACCCCATCTTATCTCCAGTTCTACATGCGCTAGTGCTAACATGGCGAACAGCGGGTTAGTACTACAGCCGGCATGACTTTAACCCGCTGTTAGTGGCTGGGCAGATTCTAGTTATACGCCTGAACTAAGACTTCAGTTGGGATTTTCAGGTTATCATGCAAAAGCCTGATCATTTCTAGTGTCAGTTTCCTTTTCCTGTTCAGTATTTCGCTTGCCCGGCTTTTCAAACCAACTACCTTCGCCAGATCCGATTGAGTATATCCCATTTGTTCCATTCGAAACTTTATGGCTTCAATAGGATCCGGAAACCCAACGGGAAAGTGCTCATCCTCGTACTTTTCAATCAGGATTCCTAATATTTCAAGTTCATCACCTTCGGCGGAACCTTTTTTTGAATCGAAAATTGATTCAATCCGGACAAGGGCATCCTCATAATCCTTTTCTGTTCTTATGGGTTTAATAGTCATATGTTTTAAATTTTAGCAGCATCAATTTTGTCGTATTCGGCGTGAGTGCCAATAAACCGGATCCAAACCATTTGGTAATCATAGTTTATCCTTACTATTAGCCTGTACTTGTTCCCTTTGATATTGAAAACAACCCGATTACCCTGTAAAAAACTCGCGCTTGGATATTCCGTTTTAATGTCCGCAGGAGATTCCCATTCCATATTGCTAGTTTCGCGAAACCATGACGTTAGTTGTTGCTGACTGTCAGCATGCTTCACCCAAAACTCACGCAATATTTTTTTGGAAATTATTCTCATCCAGGAGCTCTTTAGACAAAAATACGAAAAGTTCCCGAATTGGGAATTAAATTAGAGAATTGTATTTTTTGTATAGATTTTGTAACCTGGCTACTAATAGTCCCTATGATTACAACAATTGCTTTAATTAGAAAAACGATCATGTACACTATTCAATCAAAAGCGCATCCGTATCATCAATTAAATTCAGTTGAATGGAATCTGTACCGGCAATTCCTTCTACGGATCCACGGATGTAAGCTGCGTTCAGTAATACCTTTTCCAGCTGCTTTTCACGTGCCTTCCACAGCCTTTCCATTGCATCGCGCTCCTTCTGAATGGAGAGTTTCATGCTCATGAATCCTTCACGTATAGCTTTCCATTGCTCTGAGAACTCACTGCTGGTTAAATAATCATACAGCATATGCATTTTTTCACCCTTATTCTCCTCCGAACGGTTTGCATTATACAGTTTAATTATACCGTCCCGCAGAATATAGGCAACCGCTTTGGCTTCATCAAATGAACAGATCCAAACGCCATCCTTCTCGCCAAAACAGTCCATGCCTTTGGGGTAACATTGCGTTACAATCACTGCGACATCTACTCCCATGCTGCGCATATCTTTCTTTAGCTTCTCAATCCAGTCGCCTGCAAAATCTTTAGTTCGTTTGCTTTCATAAATAATACGTCCGCATTCCTGTCCGAACTGATTGCGAACCGTTTGGATACAATCTGCTCCGCGAACTCCCTTACCTACCTCCGAAATAATATCGAACGGAAAATTAGTTTTGAGCAGGTCTTCCAGGATCAGCTCCTGAACCTCCCCCTGCAGCTGCATAGAACCCTGTTCGGCTTTACGTTTCATTTCTTCGGCCAGTTTTTTCTGGTCTTCGAGCTGCTTTTCCAGTTCTTTAACACGCAACTGAAAATCGGTTTCCTTGATCTGGTTCTTTTCATTTTCCTGCTTACGGATCTGCTCTACCAGGTCATTCCTTTGTTCCTGCAGCTTGCGTTGAAGATCAATTTCCATTTCAGCCTTTTTAGCCTCCAGTTCCTGTTCTTTTCTCAAAAACTCCAGCTCTTTCTGGCGGGCAAGCTTTAATTTTTCTTCGTTATCTTTATTTGAACTCTCAAGCAACAGGAGTTTATTTTCGAAGTCTTCGCTGATGGTTTTTCTCAGATTATTTTCCAGTTCGCGCTGAATACGGTTTCTTTCCTCTACCAGTTTTTTATCAAACTCTACCTGCTTAACCTGTTCTCTTTGATTAAATTCCTCAAGTTTACGCTGAAATTCTTCATCTTTCTGCCTGGTAAAAACCAGCATTTTTTCGCGGAGCTCCTTCTTATACTCCTCGGTCATAGCCTCTTCCATTGGAAAGCTATGTCCGCATCCCGGACACTTTATTTCTGTTGACATAGTCTGAATTATAACCTTGAAGGTAATATTAAATTGCGAAAATAAAAACTAAAATTTTTAGTATTTTCAATTTCCTGCAGTCTCTTATTGGATAATTTCGCTTACGTGTTTCCGTATATTATGGCAGATCTGATCTACCGGAAGATCATTGGCATCAGTGCCAAACGGGTTTTCAATTTCTTCTGCTATTAATTCAAGACTGGCAAATGCATATAAAATCAGCATCACTACAGGAATGATAAAATATCCCAGGCTGAACACCCATCCAAACGGCAGGGTCATGACATAAAAGAAGATGAATTTTTTGATAAAAACACTGTATGTGAACGGGATAGGTGTATTTTTAATCCGTTCGCAGCCTCCGCACAGATCGGTAAATGCTTTAATATCTTCATTAAAAATAAGAAGCTGCGCATGGGATAATTTACCATCATTGTGTAGTGCATTCGTTCTGGCAAATATCGCAGCGGCTATCTGGTTGGGCATGTGCTTTCCCCTCTTAAGATCAAGAACAGCATCCATATCGGTAAAATTTTCATTCTCTCTTAAATGATGTTTCAATGCAAAGGCAAAATTGGGGATCATTAGCCTGAAAAAGCGCCGGTCATCATCATCCGTTAAAATACTTTCGCATTTTATTGCCAGTGTTCTCGAACTGTTGGTTAATCCGCCCCATAACCGCCGCCCTTCCCACCAGCGATCATATGCCGTATTGGTTCTGAATACAAGAAGAAGGGAAATGACGAAACCCAAAACCCCATGCATGAGGCCTACATTGCTGAGATAATCTGTTTTTGAAAGTTTAAAGTGATTGAGTTCCAGATATGCAATAATGCCGGCATATAACCCTACGCCTATAAGTAATGGCAGTAATTTCCTGAAGGTATCTTCTTTAGATAAACGGAATATAAACGTAAACCACTCCTTGGGATTATAATTAATCATGGCAAATAATCGCTTTTTAAGCCGCGATTATAGCGATTTTTAATTTATACATCAATTCGAATGAACTGAAGGAGGCAGAGGACTACCAGGTGGTTTAACGAGTTTATAGAATTCAATAATAGCTGTTAAGGCAACCAATGCGATAGCAGCAACAGCGGCTATAATGATTTCCTCACTACTCCCGCTATCCCGGTTCTTTAAGATGATGCCATAAAATGCCCATATAATTACCAGGCCATAAAAAACATTCTTTTTAACCATAATTACCAGGATAGCAACCAATGCAGTTAATCCGATAAGTATAATGGTCCAATACGTAGTGGAAATAGGCCCCCCGCTCCATCCGTATGCATATAACGCCGCATTCATGTTTACAACAGTGGCAACAGTGATCCATCCGAAATAAATACTGATAGGAAACTGAGTAAAAAGTATAGATGACAAGCTTCTGTGTTTATTGAAAATATGTGCCTGCTTACAAATAAAAATGAGGGTTAAAAGCTGAATGATCATTAAAAATACCGAAACGACAACCATTTCATTTACCCATACCAATACCCAGGCTGCACTCGCCATATTATTTATGATAAATAACCAGTCGATCTGTCGTAACTGAACATTTACTTCGTCATCTGGCTTCTTAGTGAATGCTCCGATCAGATGATAAATACAAAAAGCAAATAGCGATACATATATAAGACCCCAAATAGAAAAAGTAATTCCTGCGGGGGTAAACAGGGTATCATATTGATATGAAACATCCGCAATGGTGTTTTTACCAAAAAATCTTGTCTGACTTAATGAAGAAACAGCAAATGCTGCAATAAAGAATATAAAATTCAGTACTGCATATAATTTTTCAATTTTCATGCCTGTATAACATTAAGTGATTCTTTTTTGTTGGAAACGGTTATTTGTAGCTCAATCTGAACAGTGTAGTATTACCCAGATCATCATCGGCAACAAGCAGAAGCTGATCTTTACCCGGTACTAAAGATACGGATTCAATCTTCTGTTTCAAGAAGTCCTGGCTAATATCTGTAAGCCTTGTAATTGAGTTAATGTTCAGTTCATCTTTCATCAACTCCTTCTTCACATCCTCAACAATTGCCAGAAAGCTATCCCCAATTGTACCATCATCGAATGCATTTGAAGTATCTTCTGATGAAAATGTTATAAAAAGCCGGTCATTCTGTTCATCATATTCCATACCAGATATACCCGCATGCTTTAACGGCAGCTTAATTCGAATCTTTCTTTTAAACTGAGGTGACTCTATATCCAAACTTGTCACACCAAGGTAATTATCAGGATATGAGGAGTTTGCCCGAATACCCAGAAGGATTTCTTTCCCTGCCACTGTAGCTGCTTCGATATTTAATTGCCTGAAATTGCTTCTTAACTGGTTATAAAATGACTTAAAGTCGAGGCGCCTTACTTTTTTATTTTCCGGATCAAAAAGGAATGCACTATCTCTGTGCGGACTAAAAGAGCCCGAACCTAAAAACAGGATTGCCTCTTTTCCCTGATACCTGATAATTGAAGATGATTCAATATCAGCCTTAAGAGCTTTGGCAGTTCGGATATTTTCACCTTTTGGGAAAAATGGAATCCGTTCAATTTCTTCTAGATCGAGGTTTAAAATCAGCAATTCTGATGCATCATCGCCCATAATGTACAAGTTGCCGGCCAAATAACTTATGGTTGAACCTGAAGGATAATTATCCTGATATTTCCTGTCAATATAACGGAGTTTCGGCTCGTTCATAGTGCATGAAGATACTGTAACCATGAACAAAATCACAAATATCAAATAAGTAGATGTGTTAATATTCATCAGGAATGATTTAATACCTTGAACAGCAACACATCTTATCGGTTTGATCTAAGTGATGTTTATTCTCGTGTTTGGGCTATTACAGGAACGAACTTTTAATCATTAAAGATGAGGTTTACTCACATTCGGGTCACCCTTTTTATAAAATCGCCATGGGATGCTTTTATAAGGCTCTTCGATATTTAATCCGATACGCGGGCCGGCAACAATTTCGTTTTCCGGAAATACTAATCCACGATCTTCAATCCATATTTCATTACCTTGCAATGAGATACCATTATGTACCTTACGTAAAGCTAAAGCTTTTGCTAAGGCACCAGGACCGCGACATAATCGGTTATCATCTTTAAATACTTTGCGTCTTTCACGCATAATATCTATTCCGGCAGTCGGTTTCAGAGCTCTTATCAGGACGGCATGAGCTGTGTTTTCCACTCCGGTTACAATGTTCAGCATATCATGTATTCCATAGCATATATACATATAAACCACGCCGCCGGTACTGTACATAATATCGTTTCGTGCCGTCCGGCGATTATTAAAAGCATGCGACCCCACATCGTCCGGACCACGATAAGCTTCGGTTTCGACAATTATGCCTCCGGTGATCTCATTTTCAGTATTAACAAAAAGATATTTACCCAAAAGTTCACGGGATATCGTTACCACATCATCCCTCTGGTAAAATGCATTTGAAAGTTTCGCCATTAAAATTGAATAAGGTCTGCTATTTGCCGGAGATAAAGGCTGTCGGTTTCGTCAAAGGAATTAAGTTCGGCGCTGTCCACATCAAGAACTGCATGAATGGCTCCTTTACTGAATACCGGCACAACTATTTCAGATTTGGATACAGAACTGCATGCAATATGTCCTGGAAATGCGTCAACATCCGGAACTATCAAGGTTTCACCCCGCTCCCAGGCGACGCCGCAAACACCTTTTCCTTTCGAAATCCGCGTACAGGCAACCGGGCCCTGAAATGGACCAAGTACAAGGTCATTATCATTAACCAGATAAAACCCTACCCATAAAAAATTAAATTGCTCCTTTAGCGCTGCACAAATATTGGCCAGATTAGCTATTAAATCCTTCTCCTCACTAATTAATGCCGCTATTTGAGGGATTAATGAAAGATATTTATCCGTTTTGGCACCTGTTACAATTGTTAAATCTTCAGCCATATACAAAAGTAGAAAGCCTTGTTTATTAACATGTTGGCCGATTGTAATAATTGAAAAGAATAAATTTTAGTGCTTTTTGGCATAATAAACGATTAATTTTTTCAAAATGTATATATGTGGCACCATGTTTATACGTTATATAATAACACATAACACACACACTATGAACAAAAAAGCAATAATGCTGGCTCTCTTTGTAGCAATCGGAGCAGCAACGGCTGATAAGACGAGTGCTCAACAGGTAAATATTCCTGAAATATTTGGAGGTAATGGTACCCGCGGATATGAAGAGGGAAAGGTTTACCAGGATGAACGCGGAACATATCATTATGAAACCCGCGAACGCCGTGTTTGGGTTCCCGAACAACGTACACGAGGTATTTT
>DASWTL010000200.1:0-1532 GCA_036402155.1 Sphingobacteriaceae bacterium
TAACTATCAGCAAGACTCTTTAACGCTGACATCGAGCTGCATGCAATGCTTAAACAGGAGAAACATAGGGATGGCAAGGATTTCTATAAAACCCGGTAAATCAATTAACAGCGATTGACCTGCCTTCCAGGATTTCAATCATTTGACTATTGATTTTCTTTACATCAAACTTTTCTTTAGCAAAAGCCCGCCCGTTTTTACCGAATGTTATTGTATCTTCAGGATAATCAATAAAATGCCGCATTTTTTCTGCAAGCGTCACTGAATTTTTTACCGGCACTAAAAAACCTGTTTGTTGTCCTTCAGAGAGATTTACCGTTTCTTTACATCCTACAGAGTTACAAGTAATTATAGCTCTACCCATAGCCATGGCTTCAAGCAGGCACCTCGGCACCCCCTCGCCATAATAAGAAGGAAGTACAACTACCGATGCAGATTTGATATATGAACGTACATCCTGCACCTCACCCACATACTTAATTACTTGCTGCGTAATTATTTGCTGATAAAGCTCTTCTTCAATAGCATCAATATTATGATCACGTGGACCAATAAGTTTAAATGTCACATCCGGATAATCATTAAGGATCAGCTTTGCCGCTTCATAATATTCCCTGATCCCTTTTGCAGTGATCAGTCTGGCAATCATTAAAAAACTCTGGTTCTTAATTTCAGGTTCACTATAATCATAATAAGACAGGTCAACACCGGAACCATTTACAACAAAAGCCGGATTTTTTTTACTTAGAATACCGTCGCCTACCAGCGTATTATAATCATCATTATTTTGAAGAATAAGCCGGATTTTCTTACGACCTTTTAAACTAAGCTTAAGCAAGAACCTGGTTATTTCACTAATGAGCTTATTTTTTTTGCCATCATTTAAAAAATTATAACCCAGGCCCGTTAACATAGGCACGATAGATTGCACCTTACAAAAATTTGCGACAAGCGAACCATAGATCACCGGTTTAAAAGTGTATGGAAAGAACACATCTGGTTTTACCTGCTTTATCACTTTATAAAGTCTGAATATATAAGCCAGATCTGAAAGAATTGAGACATTACTTCCATCCAGATCATTCTCATAAATCCCGATCCCCATATTTTTTAAGGTGTTGCGAACGTTATCCTCCTGAATAAATGGAGTAAATACGGTAACATCATTATTGACTGCCAGGCTTTCCATAAGCTTTCCTCTGAATCCCAGAAGTGTCCGATAGGAATCACAGGCGATCAGAATTATTTTTCTTTTCTTTTCCATGATATGAATTTTCGATAGGATGTCTGGAAGCCGGATATTTGAGATGTCGGCTGTAATAAAAAAGAACGCGCATAAGAAAGCGCTACACTTTAGAAGTGCAGCGCTTAAAAAAACTTAAAACCCATTCCCCGGATTCAGGAATGTCACTTACCGGTGATTAATATTTCGGTCCGGCTTCACTTAGTACTCTTGCAGGTACATCTGCTGCTGGTATTAATACTGAAGCATACTCATACGGCGGCAACCAGTTAGAAGCTCCGGTTGATAT
>DASWTL010000201.1:0-20086 GCA_036402155.1 Sphingobacteriaceae bacterium
CCAACTACAAAAAGAAATATAAACACAGCACCTTCACCTAATATCATTCCTTTACTATCCGGAACCGCCCTTACAAGCAATACCCCCCACCAAAGCAGCTCGGCTAAAGCATAAACAGTTAAGGCATAAAATATGATTAACGGTTTTCTCATTAAGTACTTCTGGCTATTCTGAACACCATATCCAGACTCTCAAAAATTACTCTTTTGGCCTTCTCAAGTTCTGTTTTAGAATGTGCTGAAGAAACAAATCCTACTTCATAACCTGAAGGGCCTATATAAACACCTCGATTCAATAATTCACGATGAAAGACCATAAATTTCTCCATGCTTGCGGGATCAATATCTTCCGCGGCTTTTATCATTTCCTTGTCTGTAAATGCGAACCAGAAAATAGAGCCGATACAAAACACCTTGAATTTATAATTACGTGCTGAGGCAAATCTGTTTATCGATTCGGTAAATTCTTCAGCTTTATTATTCAGGTCCTTATAAAACCCTGTTTTTAGTAATTCGGTAAGCTGTGCAATCCCTGCCGACATCGCTACAGGATTTCCGGACAATGTACCGGCCTGGTAAACAGGACCATCCGGTGAAATATGGTTCATGATTTCTTTAGAAGCGCCATAAGCTCCAACCGGCATGCCTCCACCAATAATTTTTCCATACGTTATGATATCAGGCTGAATATCATAATGCTTCGCAGCTCCTTCGAAACCTAATCTGAACCCGGTTATTACTTCATCAAGAATTAACAGCGTTTTATTTTTTGTGCAAATTGCGCGAAGCGACTGGATAAAAGCAGCATCCTGAATTAATAAACCATTGTTTGCAGGAACACCTTCAATAATTACAGCAGCAATTTCATTCTTAAATTGTGTAAAGGCTTTTTTAACTGCTTTTTCATCATTTAATGGAACTACAATAGTTTCGGCAGCAAAACTTTGTGGAACTCCTGCGGAAGATGTTTCTCCAAACGTCACAAGTCCGGAGCCCGCCTTGACAAGCATTGCATCCACATGTCCGTGATAGCACCCTTCAAACTTTAATATCTTATCTCTTTTGGTATATCCTCGTGCCAGGCGGATAGCTGACATGACAGCTTCAGTTCCGGAGCTTACAAAGCGGATTTTTTCTATGTATTTATTATTCTTTAAAATTAACTCTGCGAGTTCATTTTCTAACGCTGTTGGTGCGCCAAAGCTCATTCCATTTTGAATAGTTGCAGTAACTTTTTCACGTACCTTTGCATTGTTGTGTCCCAGAATTAATGGACCCCATGAGCAGCAAAAATCAATAAATTGGTTTCCATCTGCATCCCACACATAACACCCATCACCTTTATCTATAAAAAGTGGAGTTCCATGTACTGATTTAAAGGCCCTTACCGGAGAGTTGACGCCTCCGGGAAAATAGTTTTTTGCTTTTTCAAATAATTCAGCCGACTTTTCCCTGGGTATATCCGGTTTACCGGTTGTATTGACAGGAATCTCCTGATCAGATGATGAAAAAATTTTCTTTAACGATTCGAGCATTATTAATTTAGAATTAGGATCAATGTTCAAAAATACCTCTTTGAATATATACTTTTTCTCACATCCATCCTTTTTCAAGGATTTCACGAATATGGTAGGTGATTATAATATTTGCCCCGGCACGTGCAAAGGCATACATATTTTCCATGGTTACTCTTTGTTCATCAATCCAGCCGGCCCTGGCAGCAGCTTTAACCATTGAATATTCACCAGAAACATTGTAACATGCTACAGGAAGATTAGTGTTTTCCCTTACACTTTTAATAACATCCAGATAAGCCAAAGCCGGTTTAACCATTAAAATATCCGCGCCCTCTTCTTCATCTAGAAAAGCTTCACGTAGTGTCTCATTCGGGTTTCTGAAATCCATCTGGTACCCTTTACGATCGCCCATTCCGGGAGCTGAATCTGCCGCCTCACGAAACGGACCATAATATGCTGAGGCAAACTTAACACTATAGCTCATAATTCCGGTTGAAGAAAGCCCGGCATCATCTAAACTTTCGCGAATACCTAAAACTCTTCCATCCATCATATCTGAAGGCGCTACCATATCTGCACCGGCTATAGCATGCGAAACAGCCATTTTTGCCAGGACTTCTACTGTTTCATCGTTCTGAACATCATCGTTATGAAGTATTCCGCAGTGTCCATGATCTGTGTACGCGCATGTACATACATCCGTAATAACGTATAAGTCGTCACCAAAAGCTGATTTCAATCCGCGAACTGCATACGCTACAACTGAATTATCATTGTATGCTGAGCTGGCATCAGAAGTTTTTTCTTCACCCACACCAAAAAGCAGCACTTTATTTATTCCCAGTTTCAATCCTGCTTCAACATCTTTAATTAACCGGTCCTGTGAAAAGTGGCTGATTCCGGGCATAGCATCAATAGGGTGAGTAATATTATTGCCGGGCACGATGAAATACGGATAAATGAACATATCCCTGGCAAGCCTGGTTTCGGCAACCATTTCACGTACAATCGGCGATTTCCGTAATCTTCTGGGACGAATTAACATGATATTAGTATTTCAAAGGTTAAGCACATGATAATGAGGCCTATTCTACTTATAGTTTAATCCAAACACTGCTTCTGCCAGACCAATTTCATCTGGGGAATAAGGCAATGTATATCTCACGCCCATCTCATCAAATTTTCTTCCGGTTGATTTCCCTATGCAGATCACCTGCTGACCCGGTTCCAGAAGATTCCCAACAAAGTACGCTTCCACATTTGATGGACTGGTAAATATCAGCACATCTGAATAGGATTGAGGAACATTCTCTTCCATAACGGTTTCATATACCGGAAGATCAATAATTTTGGTATCAGCAGACATTGCTGACTGGACTGTCCGCATAGAATCTTTCGCACCGGGAAAAAGAACTGTTTGGCCGTTTGCTATTTTGGCAAATTCCTGTGCAATATCCTGGGTATCAATCCCTTCATCTTCCCCATTATAATCCGGCATAATCCCAAATAACCTTAACATCTCTTCAGATCCCCTGCCAAGAACACCAAATTTTGTTCGTTTATTAAATTCAGGTTTTAGCGACAGAAAATATTCTACCCCATTTTTACTGCTAAAGAACACCCAGTCTACATGCTTAAGGATGTATGGATCCAGCTTATTGATAACCGGGTATGTTTTTATTAGTGAGCGGTCTTCAATACCAATATTATGCTTTTCCATGGCCTTACGCAGGTAACTGCCTTCAGGCAGATCGCGGGTAATAAAAATACCGGATGGAAACTTGCGATCAGGAGCGAATTTCTGGGTAATCAGTTCGGCAAGGCCAGTCGTTTTCTTTGCTTCAATGTATAACCGGTCTGGAAACGCATCTGCATCAGAAGCTTTGGAAGTCCAAACCTGAAAAATATTGCCATCCTTCCTGCAATAGCATCCAAGGGGCATATGGCATCCGCCTTCAAATAAATTCAGCACTTTCCTTTCTAAGCCAATGGCTTCGGCAACATCCGGATTATTGATTTCCTGAAGCTGATCAAACAGCTCTTTGTCATTATCTCGTATTTGTATAGCCAATACACCCTGTGCAGGTGCAGGAACAATTTCCATGGGCTGGATCTCTTCTACATAAAATTCACTAAGATCTATCCCAAGACGCTGCACCCCTGCTTTAGCCAGCATGATCGCGTCATAATCTTCATCCCGCAATTTTTGTATACGGGTTAGAACATTCCCTCTCAGGTCTTCAATTTCAAGATCGGGGCGGACTGCCAGCAGCTGGGCTTTACGCCGGTTTGATGATGTTCCAACCATCCCTGAAAATTTCACTGAAAGCTTCTGATGTATATCAACACAATCCTTCAGTATTAAAAGCAGTTCAGAGGGGTCTTCACGTTCAGAAACCGCAGCAATAACCAGCCCATCGGGTTGAGTTGTAGGCAGATCTTTGTGCGAGTGGACAGCAATATCTATTTTGCCGCTTAATAATTCATCTTCAAGCTCTTTTGTAAAAAAGCCTTTCCCTTCCAGCTTATCCAGGCGAAGATTTAAAAAACTGTCGCCCTGTGTTTTAATAATCTTAAGTTCTGATTCAACGCCTATCACAGCCAATTGATCTTTCACAAAATTAGCCTGCCAAAGTGCAAGATCACTTCCGCGGGTTCCTATAATAAGTCGTCTGTTCACCATATAAAAATAGCCGGAGACAAAGTTAATTCAAAACTTAATGATGAAGTAATCAGAAATATCAGGAATTGTTTACAAGAATATCCTTTGCCATTACCATAGGCACGCTGATATACTTTTTTTCCATGTAATTCATCACCTTCTCCAGTATAGCGCGAGAGTTATCGTCCAGCCCTTGCACCTCATCTGCAAATACAGAGTTCAAGGCCGTTTTTTTAATTTCTTTAATTTTAATAGGAACTTCGCGCATAGCGAGTTCTACTCTTCGAAGTTTAAGAATCGGGAGAAACTCCTGCAGGTTTTGTTCAATGATGCGTTCCGCATGAATAAGCTCATCATACCGCTGCTGCAAATTATGATTCGCGACTTCCTGTAAACCCTGAACTTCTATAAAATTGACAGGATAGTTATTAAGAACTTCCGGAGCAGTATCATTAGGTACTGCCAAATCTACTATCACTTTCTTTTCTGTACTTCCATTAAGCAGAGCGCGATACACTTCATCAGTAATAATAGGCTCGGTAGCACCGGTACAGGTAATCAGAACATCAAACCCGTCTTTATAATTCTTCAGATCGGTAAGAGCGTAAGCTTTACCATTAAGATCTGATGCCAGCGCCTCAGCTTTGGATAGGGTACGATTAAATACTGCGAAATTTGAATACTTATGTTTCTGGAGATATTTAGAAAGACACCGGTTAGTTTCTCCGGCTCCTATGATCAGGATACGTGCATTGGTGCACATATTAAAGCTTTTTAGTCTTCTGTATGCCAAAGAAACCACAGAAATAGGATTTTTTGAGATACCTGTATCAGTATACACCTCCTTGGCTGTTTTGACTACGCGATTCATAATGAGACGCAAATAATCACCTGTAAATCCGGCTTCACGGCAAGTTTCATAGGCTTTACGAACCTGCGCAAGGATCTCTTTCTCACCAACTACCTGACTTTCAAGCGAACAGGACATTCTCAGCAAATGTTTTAGCGCCTCCAGGTCTTCATATATAGAAACGTAGCTGCAAAACTCATCCAATTGCTCTGCGGGAATGCAGAAATTCAATGAACTGATAAAATTCTTTACAAACTCCGGAGTTAGAGATTCAGTTCCGGTGAATACAAATTCAACCCTGTTACAGGTAGCGATGTAAAAAATTTCAGCAATATTAAACTTTGCCTGAATAACCTTAAGCCTGGTTTCCAGGGTCTGATCACAGATTACCATCTTCCCTAAGTCTTTAAGGTCGATGTGTTTGTGTGTAAATGCAATTACTTTTAAAAGCTTCAACTCAACGGATGATTAGAAAATCCACAACAAATGTAAGTGTAAGCCTCCTGCTGTCTGTCACCTGTTTGTAAAACGGGGTCTTTAGAATGTTTTTAAATAAAAATCATACACTGATACGACAAACCTTTCTAACTGCTTTAATGTTGAATTTTAAAAAATTCATATGATACGTCAGGAAAACTTCAGCTTAACCGGCTCGAATGAGAAATTAATTACAGGCGATATAACATTTGATGATTCCAACTCTACTTTACCATTAGTCATTTTTGTTCATGGGTTTAAAGGGTTTAAAGATTGGGGAGCACATAACCTGATTGCACGGTATTTTGCTCAAAATGGCTTCCGGTACCTTAAATTCAATTTTTCGCATAACGGAGTTACCGCTGGTAATCTGCAGGATGTTACTGATATGGAAACTTTTGCTTCCAACACCGTATCAAAAGAGCTTTATGATCTGGATCATGTGATCAGCTTTGCATGCAATAAAGAAAACTTTTCAGGTGTAAATAAAGTGAGTTTGCTTGGTCATAGTCGTGGCGGCGGATTAAGTATCATTCAGGCAAGCAACGATCCGCGTATTGAAAAATTAGTTACGTGGGGATCTATTTCAGATTTTAAAAGCCTATGGAAACCTAAACAGGTGGATGAATGGCGCAAAAAAGGTAAAATCGAGATTGAAAATGCACGCACCAAGGAAAAAATGCCTCTCAACTTATCTGTGTTAGAAGACCTGGAGCAAAATAAAGAAGTTCTGGATATTGAAGCTGCGGCTAAGCGTCTTAATATACCATGGTTGATAGTCCATGGCGACAAGGATATTAATGTTGATGTCTCGGTAGCTAAAAATCTGAACCAGCTCCAATTAAATGCAAGGCTGAATATTATAGAAGGTGCAGATCATGTTTTTGGCGCTAAACATCCGTTTGACGGACAGACTTTACCAAAAAATCTTCTGTCAGCCTGCGAAGCTTCCATTAATTTTCTGAAGGCTGATTAATGCTTCGGCTTCGCTCAAAACAACTGCCAGCATAAAACAACTATTCAGGATCTATCCAGTTTCCGTCTTCTCGGATAATGTCGATCAGCTCATCCAGGGCACTGGAAGTGTCTACGCTTTTCTTAACTACCTGTTTGCCCCGGTACAAGGTGATTTTACCCGGCCCTGTTCCTACATAACCATAATCAGCATCAGCCATTTCACCCGGACCATTTACAATACAACCCATGATCCCGATTTTTAAGCCTTTTAAATGATCGGTCCTGCTGCGTATCATTTGAGTGGTTTCCTGTAAATCGAAGAGGGTTCTGCCGCAACTTGGGCACGAAATATATTCTGTTTTGGATATTCGCGAACGTGTAGCCTGTAATATCCCGAAAGAAGTTGAAACGATGGTTTTAGATCCAACCTCAGGCGCATCAAGCCAGATCCCATCTCCAAATCCATCTACAAATAAGGCGCCTATATCAGTAGCAGCATAAAGCTGAAAGTCTGATGACTTGGAAAGAGGTTGGAGTTGTGGGTTGGGAGTTTTGAGATAATAGTTTCTTTTCACAATCACCGGAATCTTTAACCCCATTTCGATCATTCTGAAAAAGAACTGGCGTTGGTCTGCCATTCCGTGTTCCTCTTCTGTCTCAAGAACAAAAACAAGTGTACTATCTACATGCATGCTTCCAAACGCCTGAGTATCCACATCTTTATTACTGATCCTTACCAGATTTAACGATACATCTTTATTTACTGCGCTGTTATATTCAGACAATGTATATAATGGATGGCAATTAGTTTTATTACTTAAGCCTGCCCAGGTGGCATAATTATATAACTGCTTTAAATTACCCGGAAAGGTAAAAGAAGGCAGTTTGTCTGCCAGGTAAACAAAATCGACAGACTGCTCTGCCATATTATATTTATCCAGAACAGAGGAATAAACATAGCCTGCATCACCAAGGATAGCTGGATCTTTTAAATTCTTATCAGACAAATCGATTACCACTCTGGGAACCTGGTGTCCGCCAATAAAGGTATTTAATTCATCCGATTCCCGCTTTTTGTATTCAAATGGACTGAAACCAGGAGGGAGTGGTGAGTTGTGGGTTGTGGGTTGTGAGTTGTATGAACGTCCGACTTCAGACTCAAGACTCAGGACTTTAGACTTAGGACTTCCGACCTCTGACTTCTGACTTTTATCCTCATACCGATTAGCCAATGATATAGCCACAGGCGCTTCAAATTCGGGATCTTCAGTCAGGGAAACACGAATGGTATCACCTAATCCATCCTCAAGCAAGGTGCCGATCCCTACTGCAGATTTAATCCTGCCATCTTCTCCATCGCCAGCTTCTGTTACTCCCAGATGAAGCGGATAATTCATCCCTTCGTTTACCATGGTCTCAACCAACAGCCTGTACGCCTGTACCATAACCTGCGGATTACTGGACTTCATTGAAATAACCAGGTTGTAATAGTTCATGTCCTCACACATCCTGATAAACTCCATGGCCGATTCGACCATTCCACGCGGGGTATCACCGTATTGGCTCATAATACGATCAGAGAGTGATCCATGATTGGTACCGATCCGCATGGCTGTTCCGTATTCCTTACAGATCTTTACGAGAGGTCTAAACTTCGAATAGATGCGATCAAGCTCACTCTGATAAGCAGCAGGCGTATATTCAATATTTTCAAATTTCTTTTTATCAGCATAATTACCCGGATTGATCCGGACTTTTTCTACAATTCGCGCAGCAACTTCTGCGGCATTAGGTGTGAAATGAATATCTGCTACAAGCGGTGGATTATATCCTCTTTTTTGCAGCTCTTTTTTGATTTCGCTCAGATTTTGTGCTTCTTTTATACTCGGCGCTGTGATCCTGATATATTCACAACCTGCATCTACCATCCGTATAGATTGTTCAACTGTACCGATAGTATCCATCGTATCGGTTGTTGTCATGCTTTGAATACGTATAGGATGCAAAGCCCCCATCGGTATATCACCGATTTTCACCTCACGGGTAAGAAAACGGGAATACCTGGTAAGTGAGTTGCAGTAAATTCCTTTTAGCGTTTGTATCTCAGCAGAATTCATTAAAAGCAGATTTTATGCAAAAATACGAAATAAGAGTTATGTTACGGCACTTTATACTTTTGAAGCAATTGAAAAGGAAACACAGACTGACAATCAGAATACCATATTATGTTTAGTGTAATTTACCAGCTTCAATATTAATACGGCTGATAGTAAGGAGTTTATATAGGATTCAGCAGATCCCGAAACTATTTCTTACATTGTTTAATCCTTACTGATTTTTTTAAGTCTATCCAATAAATCTGATCTGGCATGAAAACAAGTACAAAATTTTTTGGCTTATTAAGCGCTATTATTTTCTCCGGAATACTGTTTCAATCCTTTATAAACAATAATGCTCCGGTTGAGAAATTTCCTTATAAACAGGCTGGTTTAACAGAGAGACAGGCTGCTGCACATTTACTAAATCGTTTTACTTTTGGCCCCAGGGCTGGTGATGTGGATAAAGTGATTGAAACAGGTTTAGAGAAATGGTTTAAACAGCAACTTGAAGCACAGCAGGATGATCAGGCACTTAATCAGATGTTACGTTCATACGATGCTTTAAACCTGACCAATAAGGAGGTAGTAAATACTTACCCCCAGTTAAATCAGGTTTACAGAATGGCTCAGGCTGATGGCGTTATCAGTAAAGAAGAAGCAAGCACTACCGACCGTAAACAATACAGGGATAAGCTGGAGGCCTATATGAACCAAAAAGGGCTAAAACCACAACAAGAGCTTTTCAGGCAGTTTATCAGTCAAAAGATTTTAAGGGCAACCTATTCCGAAAATCAGTTACAGGAATTGCTTACCGATTTTTGGTTCAATCATTTCAATGTTTCATTAAATAAGAATCAATGTGCTGAATTTGTACCGGCATATGAGCGGGATGTGATTCGCCCCAATGTACTGGGTAATTTTGAGACCCTGGTCATAAGCACAGCCAAGTCGCCGGCAATGCTCATGTACCTGGATAACTTCAGCAGTATGGGCATCAATGAAGAGATGGAGGCTCAGCCTGCAAATTTCCAGGCCCGTAAACGCTTCAGTACGCTTTCTGAAATGCAGAAAGAGAAATTAAAGAAGTCGGAAGCTTTAAAGAAATTGCAGCAACGGAAAAAGGCACAGGGATTGAATGAGAATTACGCCCGTGAAGTAATGGAGCTGCATACTTTGGGTGTTGACGGAGGCTATACTCAGGATGATGTTACTCAGGCCGCCCGGGTTTTAACCGGCTGGACAATCTATCCAATGAGTGATAAAGGATATGGCGCTCAAATGAAACAGGCTGTTGACAGGATTGGTGAAGGAAACTTACAAAAAAGAGGCTTTGTGCATGATGGCGACTTTTTATTCGCTGCAAACCGGCACGACACCAAAGAAAAAGTGGTTTTGGGAAGAAAATTTCCCGCTGGTGGCGGATACCAGGAGGGCGAAGATCTGTTAAAAATGCTTGCCCACCACCCTTCTGCTGCAAAATTTATTTCAAGAAAGATTGCTGTACGCTTTGTGAACGACAATCCTCCCCAAAGCCTTGTCGACCGGATGGCAAAAACCTTTAGGGAAAAAAATGGCAATATTAAACAGGTTCTCATTACAATGGTTTCCTCTCCCGAGTTTTGGAGCAAGGAAGCTTTACGTGAAAAAACGAAGTCGCCTTTTGAGCTGGCAATCAGCGCGGTACGCAGTTTAAACGCTGATGTTGCAGCACCCTTTGCACTTAATGGATGGATCACCAAAATGGGACAAAAAATGTATTTCTACCAGGCACCAACCGGCTTTCCGGACAGGGGTCAATATTGGATAAATACAGGCGCTTTGTTGAACAGGATGAATTTCGGACTGGCTTTAGCTTCTCAACGAATACCGGGAGTTAAAATTAATCTTGCCTCATTGAATAAAAACCGGGAGCCCGAAAGCTCCCAGGCAGCATTGGCTACCTATAGTAAACTAATTATGCCTGAGCGTGATTTAAATGAGACGATTAAGCGTCTAACCCCCATGTTAAATGATCCGAATCTGGTTTCTAAAGTAGAGCAGGCAGCAGAAAAAGCTGCTCCACCCGCAGAAATGAATACCATGACTAATGAAAACGCGATGATCTCCGAGCCAAAAGTTAAGCCTGAAAAGCCTTATGGCAAGCAGAACAAGATAAATGGTAAGAATGCCTATGCAAGTCAAAATGCAACCGGAAATAATTCCATGCTGGCACAGGTTGTTGGCGTAATTATAGGTTCACCAGAGTTTCAACGTAAATAAAACTTATTAAATAGATCTCATGACTACAAGAAGAGGATTTATAAAAGCAGGCGGACTGGCGCTCTTTGGAATTAGCATCGGCGGTATCCCAACATTTTTATCTGAAGCAGTTGCAGGAATTAAAGCTCCGGGATTGTTTAAAAGAAGAAAGATCATGGTCTGTATTTTCCAGCGTGGAGCTATGGACGGACTTATGGCTGTAACTCCTTTTACTGATCAGTATCTGAAAAATGCGCGTCCCAATTTGTTTATGTCCGCGGCTAAAATCGGTAATAACAGATCGTTAATAGATTTAGACGGTCGTTTTGGCCTGCATCCTTCTATGAGCGCTTTCGAACCCATGTTTCGGGATAAACGCCTGGCAATTGTCCACGGTATCGGATCGCCCAATAATACCCGGTCGCATTTTGATGCGCAGGATTATATGGAATCCGGCACACCATTTAAAAAAGGCACTCCGAGCGGATGGCTGAACCGTGCGGTTGGTTTACTTGGTCATGAAGCAGCAACCCCATTCCAGGCGGTTAGCTTAACATCTTCCCTGCCAAGGGCGTTGTATGGTGATAACCCTGCAGTAGCCATTAGTAACCTTCAGGATTTCACCATAGGTATGAGGGGCAATCAGGCAGGCTCTGTTAATGCGGCAAAAAGCTTTGAAGATCTATATGACCAAACTTCCTCCGAATTGCTCAAAGAAACAGGTAAAGAAAGTTTTGAAGCTATTAAAATGCTTCGGAAAACCGATACCAGAAACTATAAGCCAGAGAACGGTGCTGTATATCCGCCAAGCGCTTTAGGTAATTCATTAAAGCAAATTGCCCAGTTAATTAAGATGGATGTGGGCCTTGAGGTTGCATTTGCAGAATCAGGCGGCTGGGATACCCACTTCAACCAGGGAACGGATACCGGTATTTTTGCGCGTAATGTAAATGATCTAAGCAACAGCATCATGGCCTTCTGGACTGACATGGGTACGCTCCAGGACGATGTAACGGTAATGACCATGACCGAATTTGGCCGTACAGTTAAACAAAATGGCACCGGCGGAACCGACCATGGCCGCGCTTCATGTAACTTTATTATAGGGAATGATGTTAACGGAGGACTCGTACATGGTAAAGTAGATCCGCTGTCGATTGAAAATCTGGAAGATGGACGTGATCTTGCTGTAACAACTGATTTCAGGAGTGTCTTCAGCGAAGTGGCGGATAAGCACCTGAAAATTAATAATGACAAGGTTTTATTTCCTGATTGGAAAGGCAGTGGTATTGGAGTGATGCGGGGGTAATTCATTATCGCCCCCTTATAACCACCATACAATCAGTAAATAGTACCATATAATTTCTTTAATAAGTGGTAAATTTGCATTCAAGATGGATAGCATTTTTCCTACTTATGAAATTAGTACCATCCCGGGCTTTAAAAACGAAGACCTGCTGGTGAGCAAATTCAAGTCTTATTCAAAAACTCATACACACTTACATCGTCCTCACCGCCATAACTTTTATCACCTTTTATTATTCACCGAAGGGTCGGGTGAGCATTCTATCGACTTCCAGAAGTTTCCTGTAAAACCTTACCAGATATATTTTATGGTTTCCGGCCAGGTTCACAGCTGGAATTTTGCAGATCCGGCTGACGGGTATGTTGTCAATTTTTCGAATTCATTTTTCCAGTCGTTTTTACTACGTCCGGATTACGTGGAGACACTTTCTGTTTTTAATGGAGAGGCTGCTAACTCCGTGCTTGAGATCCCTGAAGATTTGAGGCCCGGCATAATCAATCATTTTGAGGATATTCTTAAAGAAAGTGAAGGAACCGAAAGACTGAACATTGACCTGATACGCGTTCAATTATTGCAGATCTTTATTATTACTTCACGCCTTTCATCACGACAGAGTAAACAACCCGTATCCTCATACAATTATACCCTGTTAAAGAATTTTAAACAGCTCATTGAAAAGAAATTCACCATTCTGAAATTACCAAAAGAATATGCTGAGCTGCTTTACATCACACCTAACCATTTAAATGCCTTATGCAATGATTTGCTTGGCATACCTGCAGGAGAAGTAATACGAAACCGAATAACTCTGGAAGCCAAGAGACTCCTGACAAACATGGATTTTACTATCGCTGAAATATCTCATAAGCTGAATTTTAGCGATAACTCTTATTTCACCAAATTTTTTAAAAAGAACACAGGTATTACACCGGAGGAATTCAGAAAACAATTCTTAAATAAAGACCTATGACACCATCAGAACAGAATAAACCTTTATCCGCTTTTTCGGCCGCTTTACATGCAAAATGTCCCAGATGCCGCAAAGGTGATATGTTTGCTACACCTATGTACAGTTTCAAACAGCAAAAAATGAATACACATTGTCCTCATTGTAATATGAAGTTTGAAAAAGAACCCGGATATTTTTATGTGGCCATGTTTGTGAGTTATGCATTTAATGTTACTCAGATGATTGCTATCGCTATAGCAACATATCTGATCGTTGGGAACCTGGAGAATCCTTATTTATACATGGCTACCCTTTTCTCAGGAATTCTGCTTCTTGCTCCTTTCAATTACAGATATTCAAGAGTGATATTACTATACTGGCTAACACCCGGCTTACACTTTAATCCTGAAATTGCAGAGAAAAAAAGTCACTGAGTAACACAGGCATTTTTTAAAAGTAATTACAATAATCTTTCCCTGATCACGAGGGTTTTTGCAATTTTATCGTGCAGGCACTGTTGTCTTTTATCGAAAAAACCGGATAAATACCCTACCCCTGCAGTAAGCTTACTGACCAGCTTGGCAAGGTTACGGACAAAAGCGCGATTCACAGATAACCTGTTTCCGTTTTCATCACATACTTTTAAGCCTAACATTGATTTACCAAAAGTTGCCTGCCGTGGGGAACCCTCCATAACTGAACTGTAAATAATCTTTGTAAACGGAGTAAGCAACAATGCAGTAATGGCGGTCATAATTCTGCTCTGCTGATCTTCTGAATAGGTTATTATCACACTTACAAACAAAGCGTGGACACCTATAATGATGAAATAATCGATTACCACGGCAAGCAGACGTTGGTCAAGGGTGGCAAAATATTGCGGCTGAACGGATAGTTTGCGAAATCCAAGGAGCGCCCGAAGCTCAGGCACCTCATGAGCTTCCTTATAATCATTCATTCCGGCAGTTTTCACAAAGGTATCGGCACTTATTCGCATTTCCTTTAACTGCCGGAGCGTAAACGGACCTTCAGGCCTGCCTTCTATCACTACCAGGTACTCAGCAGCCATGGTTAATACCGGCGAACTTCAAAATCAGACACGCCTCCCTCCAGGTTGATCGTTATTTTTTTCGCAGCAGCATGATAATTGTCTGTGATGTATGTGCCGTCAGCCTGCTTGTTAAACCCGTCAAATCGGTTTGAAGACAATCCGGAATCAACTTTTATGATACACCCTGCCATAACCGGAACAGATATCCTTACCTTAGAAACTCCCGCTTCAACAGTTATAGTACTGGTTTCCTGTAGTGATCCCAATTTGATTTCGAATGAAGATGCGCCACCCTCGATATGCAGACCGGCAATTTTAAAGGCTGAGAGATCAAAATCTGCCTTTCCAGCACCCATCTCCAGATTAATGGTCCAAAGCGGATTCACATTAAGCTGCATATCTATTTTATTTAAGGAAAAATTGTGTGGGCCCCTGATATGGGTACTATCAGGTACTTTTAATGATAGTACTTCTGCACTATCCCGGGTGGTTCTGGTTAAAGAATATTTCCCAAACTGATGTTTAATCTCTGCTTCAAACAGGTTTGATGTACTTTTTCTCAATCTGTAAGTAGTTGCACCTCCCTGGATATTAAGTTCTGCCCGGCGTATTGAATCTGAATACGGTTCCGAAAACCGGTCAGTTTTAAACTCTGAAGATCCATGGTTTTCTCCGCTGTTCCACCTGAAATTTCTACCCCACCGGATGTCATCCGACGTATGTGTTGACCCGTAGTAGCCTGCATAAATTAATGCAGCAAGAGTTAACCCACCAACAATCCACGGACCGGAAGGATTATTCCGATTAGAGAAAACAAGCCCTGCTCCCCATAAAATTAATAAAAGCGGCCATAAACGCCAGATTGCTCCCCAATGGAAATCAATTACACCAAAATTATCCAGTAAAATAATTACTCCTGCAAATACTAGCAGAAATCCCCAGACTATCTTATCGCTCTTCATGATCGTTAGGTAAAGTTTGGTCTGACCCTGATGGAGGTTGATTGGTTGATATTGGCTCAGGCTCCTTATTTCCTTTTTCTCTGGAATCGCCTTCACCATGCAGTGGATACGGTGGTTTCTTTTCAGTTTTAGAAATAATAAGAATTCCTAAAACAATAAATATCACCGGCCACATTTTGTGGAGATTAAACCAATACGGAAAAACATCAAACTCCTCAAGCAGAAAATACGCACCGAAGAATACCAATATGAGTCCACCGATCATACGCGTATTACTGCTATTCTGTTTTTTATCCAGATAAGGCGGACGCGGGGTTTCAGCCTGATCACCTGCCCCTACGTACGGGGAAGTTTTCTCTTCATATACCCTGTAATCGGTATTATACGATGAATACCCGGTTGGATTAAAGGGTTTAGGCGGTATAACTATCCAGAGAATGATGTAGATAATCACCCCCGAGAAGCCAAAAACTGCTGCAAATACAAAAATTATTCGGACCCATGTTACGTCCATTTCAAAATATTCTGCCAGGCCTGATGACACCCCTGCCAGAATTTTATTCGTTTCATCACGATACAATCTCTTTTCCATAACCCTTATATTTTTAATATTAAATATCTCCTAACGTAGGTCTGATAATCAACTGGTCAATATTTCCTCCTTTGGATGTCTTCAGACAGGCAATAAGTGAATCAGCAATATCTTTAGGATCTACAAACCGTTCTTTAGGAAGTGTTGTACCTTCCCATGACGCCGTTAATGTCGACCCCGGTAATATGGCGGTTACTTTCACTCCATATTCCATCAGTTCTTCACGTAGTACTTTTGTTAGACCTAATAATGCAAATTTTGTTACAGAGTATGAGCCGGCGCTCACAACAGGGTTTATGGATGCAATAGAGCAAATATTGAAGATATAACCAGACCTTTTTTCGCGCATTTTTCTCCCAAAAAACTTACACAAATAGTGTGGAGCAAGTAAATTAACATGAAGCTGCTGATCCAGCATATCATCGCTCTCATTCAGAATGGTAGAAGGTAAAAATAATCCGGCATTATTAACCAGAACATCCGGACTATCAATATATTTTATAATATGCGCGGCAAAAATTTTAACCTGATCAAGGTCAGCACAATCGGTAACCGAGGTAATAACCGATATCCCGGGATTTAATTCTTTAAGCTCATTAGCTAATGATGTTAATTCACTTGCACTTCTTGCGCATATAAAAAGATCATAATTCTCTGCTGCCAGAGCAAAACTAATCGCCCTGCCCATACCTTTAGTTGCACCTGTAATAATCGCATTCATATTGATAAAAGATAACTCTGTGAAGTTAATGCCAAATTCGGTTTCACACAATTTCTGAAGAAGTTAGTTTAAGTGAAACAAAACGATAACATATTACAGATACTTTGTGTTATTTTGCAATTAACTTTAAAAACTTAAATGTTCGAATCACTAGGAAAATATATACTGTTGCTACGCGCTGTGTTTCGTAGACCAGAGAAATGGAATATTTATCGTAAAGAGATCTTTCTTGAAATGAATTCCATAGGCGTTGGGTCTCTGGGGATCATCAGCTTAATTTCAATCTTTCTGGGCATGGTAACAACGGTACAAACAGCTTATCAGCTTGTTAGCGATCTGATACCAAAGTCTACCATCGGATTAATTGTGCGGGATTCCGCTATCCTTGAATTAAGTCCGACTATATCCGCCATTGTGCTTGCCGGTAAAGTCGGATCAAGCATTTCCTCTCAGATAGGAACCATGCGGGTTACCGAACAGATTGATGCTCTCGAAATTATGGGTATTAATTCACCCGGATACCTCATAATGCCGAAAATTATTGGCGCCGTAGTTACTGTGCCGATGTTAGTGATCATATCCATAGCGCTATGTATTTTTGGCGGATATATAGCCGGCACACTTTCAGGTGCTGTTACAGCTCAGGATTATATTACAGGTGCTACCCAGGATTTCAGAGGATCAACGGTAACTGTTTCGATGATCAAATCAGTCATATTTGCTTTTATAATTACTTCAGTTTCTGCATACCAGGGATTTTACACCTCCGGCGGTTCACTTGAAGTGGGTATTTCAAGCACACGGGCTGTTGTGGTAAGCTGTGTTATGATATTATTTGCAGATTACATTGTAGCCGAACTATTATTATGATCGAGATTAAAGATATCCATAAAACATTCGGAGAAAACTACGTCTTACGGGGCATATCCGCTGAATTTAAAGATGGCATGAATAACCTGATCATTGGAGGTTCAGGATCAGGTAAAACTACTTTGCTTAAATGTATGGTTGGGCTTCATGAACCCGATCAGGGATCTGTGCTCTATGATGGAAGGGACTTTACCCGGATGAATTTTGAAGCCCGTATTGAGGTACGTAAAGAAATAGGCATGCTCTTTCAAAGCTCTGCATTATTTGATTCAATGACTGTAGAGGAAAATATCATGTTCCCTTTAAACATGTTCACTGAACAGCCGAGAAAAGAAAAGATTGAGCGTGTAAATTTTTGCTTAGACCGTGTCAATCTGGAAGATAAAAACAAATTATACCCTGCAGAACTCTCCGGCGGTATGAAAAAACGGGTGGGTATTGCCCGGGCAATTGCAATGCAGCCAAAGTATCTTTTTGTGGATGAACCCAATTCAGGCCTCGACCCTAAAACTGCTATTGTAATTGACGAACTGATCAGGGAGCTGACGGAAGAATATAATACGACCACCGTTGTTGTAACCCATGATATGAACTCTGTAATGGGTATCGGAGACAATATAATCTTCCTGCATGATGGACAGAAATGGTGGGAAGGATCAAACAAAGAGATTGCACATACAGATAATCAGGAACTTAATGACTTTGTATTTGCCAGCAAGTTTATGGAAGCGGCTAAAGTGAAGCTGTGATCCCTCATCGTTCTGAAGGAGATCATAAATCCGTTGGCAACAGGCAAAGAGACATTGACAACGCATGCAAGCTACAATATGATAATCTCATAACAGACGTGCATTGCATCATTACTTTAATAAAATAACAGGATTACACTGTCTCAATACTCACTACTAAATACTCAATACTCTCTACTAAATGAAACCTATTTCCACCGATCATTCCACTTCAGGGTCTAATGGAAGCATCCAACTGTTAACCCCAACTCATTGGAAAGATTATGAGTTACTGGATTGCGGGGATTTTGAAAAACTCGAGCGGTTTGGAAATATGGTATTGATAAGACCAGAGCCCCAGGCTGTGTGGAGCAAAACCTTAAGTGAAGCGGAATGGACAAAACTCCACGATATCCGGTTTAAAGGACGATCTGCAACTTCCGGTGAATGGATAAAAAAGAACCAGAAATCACCAGACCGGTGGCATATTCAATACGAAAACGAGAATATAAAGATCAAATTCCGGCTTGCTCTTACCTCATTTAAACATGTCGGGATCTTTCCGGAACAGGCAGTTAACTGGGATTATATCACGAAAAACATTAAACGCTTTAAAACTGAAACCCCTAAAGTACTAAACCTTTTCGCTTATACTGGCGGTGCATCTCTGGCGGCCCGTGCCGCAGGCGCCGACACCACTCATGTCGACTCTATTAAGCAGGTTGTTACCTGGGCTAATGAAAACCAGGAACTATCAGAACTTGATAACATCCGCTGGATGGTGGAGGATGCCTTAAAATATGTTAAAAGAGAATTAAAACGAGGTAAGAAATACAACGGCATTATCCTTGATCCTCCGGCATATGGCCATGGTCCAAATGGTGAAAAATGGAAACTGGAAGATCATATTCAGGAAATGATGCGCGATGTGGTGCAACTTTTGGATGAGAAAGAGCATTTTCTGATTCTGAATACCTATTCTTTGGGGTTTTCATCCGTAATTGTAGAAAATCTTATCAAGTCGTCATATCCTCAGGTTCAAAACCTGGAAACAGGGGAATTATACCTTCAGGCAAAAACGGGTGTTAAATTACCTCTGGGTGTATTTGGAAAATTCTTTAAAACATACTGATCAAATAAAACTTCTTAATTATCAAGTTTGAGACAATTATGATAAAAAAGAGTTACATTGAAAGGATATATGCGTTTGAGTTTTAACCTGATCAAAGGTGTCATCGCCCCTAAGACTAATTGATGAAAAAATACACGCTTGTCTGTTTACTATTAGTTCCTTTCCTGGCTTTCACCCAGAAGAAAGCAGATATCCTCATTAAGAATGGGAAAATAATTGATGGGGCCGGAAACCCGTGGTACTACGGAGATGTGGCAATCAGGAAAAACAAGATTCTGGCTACAGGTAATCTTGAACATTATAAAGGGAAACGCGTTATTGATGCAAAAGGGTTAATGATCTCTCCAGGGTTTATTGATGTGCATACTCATATTGAAGGGGATGAAAAGATCACACCAACAGCAGATAATTTTATTTATGATGGTGTTACAACAGTCATTACAGGTAATTGCGGATCATCAAATGTTGATATTAAAAAATATTTCAGGATGCTTGACAGCTTGAACATCTCAACGAACGTAGCAACTTTTATAGGTCACAACAGTGTTCGAAGAGCCATTTTAGGCACATCTGCCAAAGTACCGGATGCAACAGAATTAAACCGGATGGAAGACCTGGTTGAAAAAGCCATGAGAGACGGAGCCATGGGATTTTCAACAGGATTGATCTATATTCCCGGAACCTATGCAAAAACAGAAGAAGTTGTCGCTTTGGCCAAAGCTTCCTCAAAATATCGTGGCGTTTACACTTCTCATATCCGCAATGAAAGCAAATATGTTGTTGATGCTATCAATGAAGCTATTGATATTGGCAGACAGGCAAATATGCCGGTACAGATCTCTCATTTTAAACTTGGAAGTCCCATGTGGGGACAATCTGATAAAACTCTGGGAATCATTGACCAGGCCCGTAAAGAAGGGCTTGACGTTACCATCGATCAGTATCCATATACAGCCAGCAGCACCACGTTAAATTC
>DASWTL010000202.1:0-10679 GCA_036402155.1 Sphingobacteriaceae bacterium
AGGATTTATCAAAAAACAGGTTTTCAGGCATTTAATAAAAGGGGAGACTTTATTGGAATGACTATTACCAGGAAACATTATGATGAGCGGCAAATGGTCATTCAGGGTAATGAAGAAAATCATAACGGTCAGGTTTTAATGAGCCCGGCATACCGCCAAATGTAATTATACCTCTGTATTCAGTTGGTGAACCAGCTCCGGATCATGAGGTCCTACGCATAGTCCTTTTACGGTTTTAAAATAGGTCAATTACATCCAGGCTTATTTTTTATCATCTGTTTTTAAAATACACATATCATGAGAAAACTAATATTTTGTGAAAAGGCATATTCACGCTGGCTTATACTTTTGATTGATCATTTTATAATTCTTTGGGCATTTACCATTTCTTGTCTTATAGTCAATAAATTTCAGCTGGAAGTTTTTAGTATTGATTTCATGTTTTTTTTGATATCCCTTAGTTTAATATCACTTGTAGTGTTTGTATCAATGCAAATACATACCGGAATGATAAGATATTCAAATACGGAGGATATTTTGCGAATATTTAAGGCTGTAGCGCTAAGCAGTTTATTGTTTATCTTTTTAACAGAGATCTTAATAATTCCTTATCTGCAGCTCAATTTAAAGTGGTTTTATTTAGTGGTAATTTGTAACTTCTTTATTGCTGCAACCCTGTTGATTGTACTAAGAATCGCAGTTAAAACTCTCTTTTCTTATTTGACAGATTTTAAAAGCGAGAGTTCGGAAAATATTTTAATTTATGGATCAGATAAAAAAGCTATTCTAATCAAACAGGCTTTTGAATTCTCCCAGGATAACCAATACAAAATAATTGGATTTATTGATGATTATAACGATCGGGTTAATAAGCATATTGAACAGAAACAGGTTTATCCTTCTTCATTAATACCGGTTTTAAAAAGAAAATTCGGGATTGATAAAATAGTAATTATGAGCGATTGCCTCAAACTTGATGATATTAAACAAGTAGTAAATATGTCGATGGGATCTGGAATAAAGGTTATTTCTGTTCCGCCTTCATCACAATGGATAAATGGAAGATTAAGTTTAAATCAAATTCGCGACCTTAAGATTGAAGATCTTTTGCAAAGGGAGCCTATTGATATCCAAAAAGACAATATTCTAAGGGAAATATCGGGAAAACGGGTATTGGTAACAGGAGCAGCCGGTTCAATCGGGTCTGAGATTGTTAGGCAACTGTTATGTTATAATCCCGAGTCTGTGGTATTATGTGATCAGGCTGAGACGCCTCTACATGATATGGAGCTTGAAATTAAGGAAAAGTTTCCTGATGCGCCTGCAGATATATCTATGGCTAATATACAGAATTACAGGCGGTTAAAGGCACTTTTTAATAAGTATCATCCCCAGATCGTTTTTCATGCTGCAGCATTTAAACATGTTCCAATGATGGAAAACAACCCTTGTGAAGCCATCCTTACAAATGTTTTGGGCACTAAAAACCTGGCTGATATATCTCTGGAGTACAAGGTTGAGAAGTTTATAATGATTTCAACAGATAAGGCAGTAAATCCATCCAATATTATGGGCGCTTCCAAACGGCTTGCAGAAATGTATATCCAGTCTTTGAATTTCCATCAGCCAAGAGAATTGAGTGATGATGATTCAGATCATGTACCATCTTCAAAATCAGGTGTAACTAAATTTATAACTACCAGATTTGGAAATGTTCTGGGATCGAATGGTTCTGTAGTTCCAAGATTTAAGGCCCAGATTGAAAAAGGTGGTCCGATAACGATCACCCATCCCAGGATTACCCGATACTTTATGACCATTTCGGAAGCTGTTCAATTGGTTTTAGAGGCTTCAGCAATGGGAAAAGGCGGTGAGATCTTTATTTTCGATATGGGAGAGCCTATCCGGATTGTAGATATGGCTATGAATATGATCAGGCTTGCAGGTCTGGTACCAGAAAAAGATATAAAAATAATATATACAGGTCTGCGGCCCGGTGAGAAATTGTACGAAGAGCTATTAAATGAAGAAGAGAGTACAATTCCAACCCATCATGAGAAGATAAAGATTTCCAATGTAATTAATTGTCACTTTTATTATGTTAAAAAAGTAATTGAAGAACTACTTGAATTAAATGATCAGGAAAATAGTATGGCCATAGTGCGGAAAATGAAAGAAATAATTCCGGAATTTAAAAGTAACAATTCAGTTTACAATGAACTTGATATAATGGTAATGAACTAATATACTGATAATTATCAGGACAAATAACGTCCTGAGTCTATTATAGATACGCAATTTTTGGTACGCTGATTTATATCAGTACTGCAAATGATCGCCCTCAAGATTAATCATAATTCAAGCTGATAACTATCATAAGATCTGCTGATGAAACTCAGCTTTTCGAGTTTAGTAAATACCTTTCTTTGTTTCCCTGAAACAATTTTTCGTGTTTATTCTGCTTCATCTGCCTAATAGTCCGAAAAATTAAATTGTTTAATTTTTAATTTATCTATGTTATGAATAAAGGTGAAATTGTTGAGCTTGTTATTCGCAGAAATAACCTTAGCATTAGCGAATTATCCAGGAGACTTCATGTAAGCAGAAGATCTGTTTATAACTGGTTTGAGCAAAAAGACTTAAGTATTGACATTATCTGTAAAGTTGGAGATGCCCTTGATTACGACTTCTCCTCAGACTTTCCCGATTTGTTTACGAGAAGAAAAAGCAGAATTATCTCAAAAATGGATCAGGACTTTACATTCGAACCACAACAAAACTCAGTAAATTATTGGAGAGACAAATACATTAATCTTCTGGAGAAACACATGCAAATGTAAGAGGCAGGCTCTCAGAAATAACTAACTGATAAGAATTTTTGTACCCTATATCTACCTAATAGGATGGCTTGTAGTACCTGAGCCTGGAATTATCCCCCAACCCCAACCTTAAGTTGTGAACCACTGTTCACTTCTTAGGGTTTTTTTATTTCTGGAACACCGGAACCCTGTACCTATTTGATTTTTCATAAAAAAACCCTTACATGTAAGGGCTTAATTCTGTAACAGATGGCGGAGAGTGAGGGATTCGAACCCCCGGACCTATTACAGTCAACAGTTTTCAAGACTGCCGCAATCGACCACTCTGCCAACTCTCCGGCGCAAAAGTACAAATACGGCTTTAATCTGCAAACAGCTGGATGATATTTTTTAACTAATTACGTTAACAGCAAGACTAACAGGCAGAAAGGTTATACGGCGGGGTGTTTTTTCTCCAGTTTTTCCTCAATTACATCGGATTTAAAGGTGTTGAATACAGGTTTCACTATTTTAATACTTCGTTTAGAAAGGTCAATGCTGGCATTTAACTCAAATCCTATAAGAATAATTAGGGAGTTAAGGTATAGCCAGATCATTATTACAATAAGTGCACCTATAGAGCCATAAACTTTATTATAGGTAGCAAAATTAGTGATGTAAAATGAAAAACCCCAGAAGGTTAAAACTGCTAGAATAGTTGCTAGCCATGAACCCGCGCTGAATAAACGCCATTTTTTTGTATGTGCAGGTGCATAGCGGTACAAAATAGAAATCGTAATAAAATATACCGCCATCAGAATTATCCATTTAACCATGGCAATAATATATAACCAGAAGCTGTCGCCAATTAAAAGTTCTCCTTTAAGATGGCTTAAAACAAATTCTCCGACAATAACAAGTATTACTCCAAAAATTAAAGCAAAGGCCATAATTATAGTGAGCACCAGGGCAACGAGGCGCTGTTTTAAGAAACTTCGCGTTTCAAGAATTAATGATGATTTGTTAAAAGCCTGCATTAAGGTATTTACACCATTAGTAGCAAAAACCAAAGCCAGTATAAAACCAAAGGATAGGAGGCGGCCATTTTGGTTTTGAATAATATCTTCAAATGTAGCTTCAAAAGCTAGATAAGCATATTCAGGTAATACCAAAGCTATTAAACTCATTAGCTGCTCCTGAAAGTTTTCAATAGGAATATAGGGAATAAGAGTAAAAAGAAAAATTAATCCCGGAAATATAGCAAGCATAAAATTGTACGCCAGGGAGGAAGCTTTATTTACCAGTGAATCCTTAGCAATCTCCTGGAAAAAGAAAAATCCTACAGTATATAGAGGCAAAGGGCTGAATCCGGGCAAAATTATAACCTTACTCCACTCCAGAAGCATACAGTAGGGTTTAAATTTCGACAGGATCTTATGAAGCCACTTCATACTATTTAAAATAAACGGATATCTTCTTCAGAAATTCTTTAGCGGGCATACAAGGCTTGTTTTTCTCCATATCCACAAATACAAGAGTAGTTTCACCTAAGTTTATCAGCTCTTCTTTTTCATTAAACAATTCATAACGAAAATGCATGCGGATTCCGGGCATTTTTTCAACAATTACTTTAACCGTGATCTCTTCATCATACAGGGCCGGTTTTATAAATTTACACTTCAGGTCCAGAACAGGCATCATAATCCCCGATTCTTCCATTGACCTGTATGTCATCCCCAGGCTTCTAAGCATCTCAACCCGTCCAACTTCATAAAATTGCGCGTAATTGCCATAATACATGTAGCCCATCTGATCGGTTTCTGCATAGCGTACACGTATTTTTGTAGAATGCTCAAACATTATTTTTTTATGTTACGCTTGTTAAGAGCAGCCTGAAATTTACGGGCATTTACCATGTGTTCTGCCTGGGTTACCGCAAATCTGTGATAACCTGAAAAGTCTTCTTTTGCACACATAAATAAGTACTTATGCTTCTGATAATTTAAAACAGCATCTATTGCATTAATACTGGGCATCATAATGGGTCCCGGAGGGAGTCCACTATTCAGATAGGTATTGTATGGGGAAGAGATCCTTAAATGTTTATTCAACACCCTGCGGATACTAAAATCTCTTGCGGCAAAAATAACCGTGGGGTCAGCCTGAAGACGTATGCCTTGTTTATAGCGGTTTAGATATAAACCTGCTATGGTAGGCATTTCATCATCGTGTAAGGCTTCAGCATCAACTATAGAGGCTAAAATACTTACTTTAACAGGGGTGAGCCCAATGTTTTCGGCTTTTGCCTTTCTATCCGCATTCCAGAACTTTTCATACTCGGTATGCATCCGGCTGAAAAATTTTTCAGCCGGTGTATTCCAATACATTTCATAGGAGTTTGGAATAAACATGGTATATACGTTAGCGGTATCAAAGCCAAGTTTTTCAACATACGCAGAAGAATCCATTAACCGTAATAATGCTGCTGAATCGGCTTCCAATAGCGTAGAGATCTTTCCTGCGAAATTCTCTTTTAACCGGTATGTAGCGAATTTTACCTGAACCGGTTCCTGAGCTCCGGATTTTAACATATTTATAAACTTTCGGTTACTTGTTCCGCGCTTAAGTTTATACTTACCTGGCTTTACACGACCCGGATAATTCATATCCGTTGCAGCTTCTTTAAAAGACTCAGGGTTTCGAACTATTTGTTTATCAGTGACCGTTTTAAGTACGTCTTCAAAATCCGAACCGGTACGTATATACAGGTATTCTTCATTATCAGTTACATTGCCTGAAAAGTATTTTAAATAATAGTGCACGGCTACTACTCCAAATACAATGAAAAGTATAGAAGCCAGTATAAGGAGTGTTTTTTTTGATAAAACTGAGGGTTTCTTTTTATTTGCAGTCATTAAAGTTATTCAATTTTAATATTCATTCAATCGTCTCATAGCTGTTAATCCGCCGGTGAGGTTCCTTGTATTTAAATATCCAAGTGACTCCAGTATATGGCAAGCCGTTCTACTTCTTATGCCTCTCTGGCAAACAACAATGATTTCATCACTTTTGTTAAAATTATAATCCTCTACCATCCGGATCATGCCCAGGGGGATATTGGTACCGCCTATATTATAAGTATGATATTCAATTTCTTCCCGTACATCTAGAATTTTAAGACTTTCTGAATTGGATAATCTGTTCTTCAAATCAGTAGCTGAAATCTCCATATTTTAAGGCAGTTCCGGAGGTGCAGGATTATTTGAAAGTACTACGTCAATATGTGTACCAATACTTACCTTGTTTAGTGAATCACTTATAGCAGGTATCTGTTTAATAACCTTAGCATTCAAAGAATCTGTAACAGGTTCTAAATAAGTTACTGATCCTAATGATAGTGAGGATCCCTTTATAGAGAAGATCGCTTCATTTAATGTGAGGCCTAAAAGATTGGGTATATCTACCTCGCTTGCTCCCATACCATCGGCAAGAACAAGGTTGATTCGGGATCCTTTGGGTATTTCATCTCCAGCTCGTATCTTCTTTCCTCCGGATGTAACTTCCAGTACCACATCACGGGCAACATCCGAAGTATAGGAAGTATCTCCAAGTTTTAAACTGAAGTTGTTCAGGATAGCCCGTGCCTCGAGGAATGTTCGTCCTTCAATTTCAGGAAATTTAATAAATGGAGCCGTTCTGGTAATAATGGTCAGATAAATAGTCCTTCTGATTTTAACATTTGTATTTGGGTCGGGATCTTGTTCAATTACCGTTCCCGGCGCTTTGTCAACCTGGTAAACTGAATCTATCTGATATCTCAATCCCTGACTTTCAAGTAACCGTACGGCCTCTTCCACATTTAAGCCCTTTAAATTAGGTACGGGCAGACCTTCGCCGTGACGTGTATATATTCCCAGGCTGAAAAAAATTATCAGTAAAAAGGCCAATATTGAGAAAACGGCGATGATAAGATTTTTTCTAAATGTTTTAGTTCGCAGATATGTAAAAAACTTACCCATTAAGTTATGCTTTAGATATGTTCCAAACTTATTGAAAAATCAGCAATTCAAAAGATAATTATGACTGCTGATTTTATTGAACGCAATTAAAAAAATTATATTTGAATGCATGAAAAGAATAGTTGCTTTAATTACAGGAGGTTTTACAGGAGAATCTGTGGTATCCTTTAGGAGTGCAGAATTTGTAACTGCCAATATAAACAGGGAAAAGTACGAGGTCTATAACATTGTCATCTTAAGAGATGAATGGTATTATGCCGATCAAAATGATGTGAAGCATCCGGTTGATAAGAATGATTTTTCAATCAGCATCGGCGGTAATAAAATCAAGTTTGATACGGCTTTTATTATGCTTCATGGTTCACCTGGTGAGGATGGCAAGCTTCAGGGGTACTTTGATATGCTGGGGATTCCTTATACCAGTTGTGATGCATTAACCTCTGCAATTACCATGAATAAAGGTTATTCAAAGGCAGTCGTTTCAGGCATTCCCGGGTTACATACGGCCAGGTCGATCCAGTTGTTTGAAAAGCCATCTGACCTGACCGAAATTAGTAAATTATCTCTTCCATTGTTTATTAAACCCAACCATGGCGGCAGCAGCATAGGCATGAGTAAAGTGAATTCGTTTGATGAACTTCCGGAAGCCTTAGATAAGGCATTTAATGAGGATTCTCAAGTTTTAATAGAAGAATTTATTCAGGGCCGGGAATTTTCAATTGGGATTTATGACGGAAAATCAGGAATTACCACACTTCCTGCAACAGAGGTTATCAGCTCCAAAGAATTTTTTGATTACGAAGCAAAATATACGCCAGGCATAACTGAGGAAATAACTCCTGGTAGAATGAACAGTGAGGAAAAGGGTCGGGTAGAGCGTATTATAACCGCAATTTATCAAAAGCTAAACTGTAAAGGTATGATACGTATTGATTATTTTCTGCAGCACCAAACCGGTAACTTTTACTTTATAGAGGTTAATACTATCCCCGGACAAACGGCGCAAAGTTTCATACCGCAACAGGTTCGCGCAGCAGGAATGAATATCATTGATTTTTATGGCGAGCTGATTGAGAAATCTCTTAAATAAATAAAGTCTCAGATATAAATGCCGTAATCAAATCAGCCCGGTTGCAATTGAACCGGGTTGAATCCGGATTCGTTTTGGAATCATATCAGTCTTCCGGGAATGAATGTACCGGAAAGGACCTGCCTCAGGAATCAAGCCTGATAATCTGGTAATTCAGGTCTTACTTAGAGTGGCCGGAAAGTGATGAGAGGCCGTCTCTGCCTGACGGAAAAACGGCTCAGCACATTAGCTTTTTACCACTTAATACTTTTAGCCCGGTTATTGCCACTGCCAAAGTTGCCTCCACGATTACCACCACCTGCATCTTCTTTTGCTTCAGAAACCAGTATCCGGTTTCCATAATAATCGCCACCATTCATATTTCTGATAGCTTCTCTTGCCTCAGCATCGTTAGGCATTTCTACAAATGCAAAACCTTTGCTTTGACCTGTTTCGCGGTCAACTATTATACGTAGTGATTTTACCTGGCCGAAATCACCAAAAACTTCTGTTAATTCTGGTTCGCCAACTTGTAATGGCAGTCCTTTAATAAATATCTTCATTAATGTTTTAATATGTTGAATTGCCGAATTGTTTCGGCGTTTTTATAAATAAAAAGCATCCACCCCATAGAAGGGTGGATGCTCCACGAAGAGTTATATAATGTTTTTATATTACTTTTACATTTACTGCGTTAAGCCCTTTTTGACCTTGCTCTACCTCAAACTCTACTTTGTCATTTTCACGAATTTCGTCAATAAGACCTGATGAATGAACAAAGATATCGTTTCTGTCATCCGTTTGAGAAATGAAACCGAAACCCTTTGTTGCATTGAAAAATTTTACTGTTCCTTGTTTTTGCATTATAATTTATTGAATAAGTGCGCAAGTTACGTAAAAAAATCCACTTTTTGGGATCTTTTTAGCTTTTAAACTGATTCAGACAATACTGTGACGTGAAATTAATACAAGCTGATGTTATGCTTTTAAATTGATTTTTAAGCTTTATATTGATAGTAACAGCTGACACCTTTGGTAAATAAATTTCATCTATTATAAAAGAGGACCAAATTAAACTATTTGTGGTTTTACCTTATCTAAATAACATGATACAGTAATAAAAGCGTGTTCAGGCAAGAGATAAAGGTCAGGCTTAAACCGAATTAATATATGGTTACTGATGCAGATAAATATAGAATACCTTTTAAATCAAAAAAACGTTATCAGATTATGAAAAAGATAATTTTGCTCGCCTTTGTAGCTTTATTCTTTGTGCAGTGCGGTGTTAACAGATTTGCACAACTTAAAGCCTTTGAAGATTGTAAATATGAACTGATCTCTGCGGATAGTATTTACGTTGCTAATATTAACATTAAAGAAGTTATGGATAAAAAGGATGTGGATCTAGCCAAAGCTCCCAGACTTGCACTTGCATTACTACGACGCAATGTCCCGTTAGATGCTAAACTAAACCTTCAGATAAGCAATCCCTCTGGTGCTGTGGCTGCTATCAACCAATTTGAATATAAAATTCTGATAAAGAATCAGGAACTGGCAAGTGGATTTGTGAATCAGAATATTTCAGTAGCGCCGGGTGGCGGTAAAGTTTTGGTACCGGTGCGTATAAGCTCCAATATTTATCATTTATTGTCAGATGATAAAACACAGCGGGCACTTGCTGACTTTTTTGATAAGCAGGGCAATGATAAGAAAAGTATCCTGACCATTAAGGTACGTCCCACCATGGACATGGCTAATCGGAAAATTAATTATCCTGGTTTTATCACGATAGATAAGGAGATCACCAAAAAGATCCTGCTTTAGAATTTCCAGCAATATGGGATGAAAATCCGCTGAATAGCGGAGGAGATTTCTTTCAGCATTTTTTTATTAGATCATGTTTGCTACCTTTCGCAGAAATTCTTTCCATGCAAAAATTGCTCTGTTATTTTGTAGCACTCTGTTTGGTCTCCTGCTCATCTTCTATTAAACCGGAGGATTTGTATGGCGAATGGCAATACATTAATATTTTGAATGTACATAACCCTGCAGAAAGTACCGGAGAGGAAGAGATTGCCGCTCAGAAACCTTCCATTTTGTTTACAAAGAATAATGATTTGGTAATTATGTGGGGCGGTAAGCAGTTTTCGCACGGCAAGTTCCGTATTGATGGAAAGATGATAAGATATACTGAAAACCTTCCTGAAGGAAAAACCCGCGAGTTTCCATTCCTTGTATCTGAATTAACCGAAGATAAGCTTGTGTTTGAAACTATGGAAAGCGAGGCAACCAGGGTCACCGCTAAAAAAGTTAACTAAGTTTAAGTGGAGCTAAGCAGTTTCTTCAATAAGTACGCTGCTATCTTCATAAATATGTCCCAAAATTTCAGAGTGTTCCAATTCTGATTTACTGATGTTACAGAAACAATGATAAGCCCCGTTTATCCATGAGGCCAGTCCAAGATTTCCATCACAAAGAACTAAAACGCCGATCCCGGTCTTAGTAAGAATAACATCATAAAAATAGTATTCATTGCCGCTGTGATCAAAAATGTTAATAGACTGCTGGACTTCACAGTCTTTCATGGCCACGAATTTTTTCTGGCCGTTTTCGGTATATTCTATTCCTGCTTCCTCTTCTGGTTCCAGGATTAATTTACTCACCTTAACCATCTTATTCAATGGTTTAATCCAGGCTCTGTATTTAGGTAACTGCATATAACAAATACGATCTTTAGGTTAAATTGTTTTTTGGTAATTTCTGAGAAACCACCAGGGTTTAAACGCAGAATAC
>DASWTL010000203.1:0-32529 GCA_036402155.1 Sphingobacteriaceae bacterium
CCCGGATTCAGGAATGTCACTTACCGGTGATTAATATTTCGGTCCGGCTTCACTTAGTACTCTTGCAGGTACATCTGCTGCTGGTATTAATACTGAAGCATACTCATACGGCGGCAACCAGTTAGAAGCTCCGGTTGATATTTTGTTGGAGCCGCTGTTTTTGTAGATATTGGTTGAAGCGCCGCTTACTACACCAGGTTTTGCATTAAAATCGGTATAGATGGGAATGTTCTGGTTTTCAAAAAAGTTATTATCGGTGCGTACTGTAGCATCCATGGTGACTCCAATGGCGTAACCACTGCCGTTAAGCATGTAATTATTAAATACGTGCATGTAGCCAAAACGGGTACACGGCTGACGTTCAGATATGTTGTAAAAGTAGTTGCCGTACATGGTCACCTTCAGATGGCCTATATCCGAAGTCTGTTGATCTCCGCTGCCGATTAACAGCGCAATATGGCTGTCATGGAACTTCGTATTAGAGATAGTCACATAATCAGACCGGTCGGTTATTTCCAACAGCTCATCATAATAATCCCAACCATGGTCACGGTCCTGCCACAGCTCGCAATGATCTACCCAGATGTGATGGGTTGCCTGTTTAATGGTGATACCGTCTGCCCCTACTACCTTGTTTATTCGCAGGTTCTTAATAATAATATTACTCACCCCATACATGGCTAAACCTACTCCGTTCAGCGTGGCACCGTTGACACCGATGATGGTTTTATTGGATGTAACATCTACCATGCCTGTACCGGTAAAAGTTCCGGATACCTGGATAATTAATGGAGAGGATGATTTTGCCGCATTTCTAAAATCTGTGAGGTTAGTTACCGTAACCGTTTGGCCACCCTGTCCGCCGGTTGTAGACCCGTTTACCATGGCAAACCCTATTGGGACCGTGGAAGATGGTGATGTGGGCGAAGTAGGTGATGTTGGGCTTGTTGTAGTTGGTGTCCCTGATGAAGCAGTTCCAATAGTATATGTATACTTTCTGCCATTGGTCCGCGGATCACTGTTATCTGAACTGGAAAAATACAACTCGTTACCCCAGTGGCTAAACCTGCCCTTGCCATATGCACGGATATCTTTATGTGAAGAATGAGCCGGACCTAGTTCAACGCCATTTTCAAATATCCTAACCTTAGAGTTGGTAGGAGAACTGTTGGAATCTCCGGCAACACCAAAATTCGGCATCATATAATAAGAATAACCTCCCTCCAGTGATGATGATGATACATTTAAGACCGATTGCCCGCTGGTGGTTGGAGTTGTAGACGCTACATCGCCAATAGTATAAGTATACTTTCTGCCATTAGTGCGCGGATCACTGTTATCTGAACTGGAAAAATATAATTCGTTACCCCAATGGCTGAACCTGCCCTTACCATACGCCCGGATATCTTTATGCGAAGAATGCGCCGGACCTATTTCAACGCCGTTTTCAAATATCCTGACCTTAGAATTAGTAGGAGACGTGTTGGAGTCTCCGGCAACGCCAAAATTCGGCATCACAACATATGCATACCCACTCTCTGACGATGCTGAGGTAACGTTTAATACCGATTGATCCGTTGTGTTGGTTGGGGAAGTTAAAGCTACATCGCCAATAGTATAAGTGTACGTTCTGCCATTAGTTCTGGGATCACTGTTATCTGAAGTTGAAAAATATAACTCATTCCCCCAGTGACTATACCTACCCTTTCCATATGCTCGTATATCTTTGTGCGAAGCATGAGCTGGAATTAACTCAACCCCATTCTCATAAATTCTAACCGTTGATGCCGTTGGAGCGTCGTTCGAATCTCCCGCAACTGTAAATCCCGGAACCATGTAATAAGCATAGCCGGATTCCGGTTGTGCAGTTGCTACATTTAATGTTCCCTGCCCTGTTGCCGACGATGTTGTACTTGTAATTGCATCTGCCCCGTCTATCTCGGGAAAAACATCACTATCTTTTTTACATTGTGTAAATAAAATAATAGTTAAAAATAGAACTGATAATAAACCCCTTTTCTTTAAACTCATTTTTCTCATTCCTCTTTTTTTTAAATATATCAGCTTTAACGCGGTCGTAAAAGTGATCGATACATTCAATAAAATAGGAAATAATGGGTTTTTTCTTAAGCAGGCTTGATTCTAAAGAGAAAGTTTGATTAAATAAGATTTAATATTTTTTTTCAAGAAACCATTATTTAATAAAATAGCAGACATTCAATAGTTATGTAAATAAAAATTAGACTCAGTTAACAACCAAATAGTTATAGGATATATGGTTTCGTCTGATTTTTTTTCAAAAAAATTGAAATTTTTAAAATCCAATCAAATAATATGGAAATTTCTATCATGAAAATCACTGATCTTAATCAGTTTTTGTAATTTAAATGTAAAAAACATGGATTTATTTAGTCATAAAAATATGACAGAAGCTTAAAATGACATCCATTTTATTTTTTCTTAAAACATTTGGCATTTGGTTTTGTATCAACCAACCATTTCGGATCTTGCTTGAACAGGATAAGCAGGAATAATTTTATAGTATATTTTATACCAGTCTATAAAATTTTTAACTCCTTCTTTAATCGAAATTTTGGGGTGATAATTTAATTCGCTTTTTAATGCATCCAGATCTGCCCAGGTTTCAGCTACATCTCCATCCTGCAACGGAAAGAATTCTTTACTGACATTTACCCCCATGTTCCTTTCAATCTCACTGATAAAATCCATCAGGCTTACCGAGTTTCCCCGGCCTATATTAAATACGCGGTAAGGCGCCTGGGAAGTCCCCGGGTCGGGAAGATACCCATCCCATTTTACATTCCCGGAGGCAGGTTTATCCAAAACCCTTAAAATCCCCCCAACAATATCATCAATATAGGTGAAATCCCTTTTCATCTCGCCCTGGTTGAAGATATTGATGCTTTTTTTATCTGCCATGGCTTTGGTAAAAATATACAAAGCCATATCCGGCCGTCCCCAGGGGCCATACACGGTAAAGAACCTCAACCCAGTTGTGGGCAAATTAAATAGGTGACTATAGGCATGAGCCATCAACTCATTACTTTTCTTAGTGGCTGCATAGAGAGACACCGGATGGTCTACATTATGATTTACAGAAAAGGGCATTTTTTTATTCAATCCATATACACTGGACGAACTGGCATAAACTAAATGATCAACCTTTTCATGCCTGCAACATTCCAAAATATTTAAAAACCCCTTAATATTAGAGTTTATGTATGATCCTGGATTTATAAGGCTATACCTGACCCCTGCCTGGGCAGCCAGATTACACACCGCATCAAAATGGTAGCTTTCAAAAACTTTCTTTAAGCCCTTTTCATCTGTTAAATCAACTTTAATAAAGGTATAATTTAAGAGTCTGGTACTCGGCACCGGTTTCCCATAGCGAATTTCTGACCTGATAATACCTGTTTCTAAAAGCCTGTCATACTTTAATTGTATATCATAATAATCATTGATGTTATCTATTCCGACAACTTCATCGCCCCTCTTAATTAAATGCCTAACCAAATGGAAGCCGATAAACCCGGCACTACCAGTTACCAATACTCTCATAATAATAAATTTTAAATGTGAATTGATTAATTTGTCAGGAATGGCTTCCTGTTATTAACTTACTCTATACTGTCAGACCTCTACAGCTGAGTTAGCTTTAATTAAATTTGATGGTGTAAGATTTACTTTACATAAGTTCTTATACCATACTTCCAATGCGAATACAGCAAATAAAATCTTAGCTCTTCTTTCTTCAGAAATATTCACTCTCCGCATCAGCAAATCAACTATAAACTTTTTCTTTAGTATTTGTGGATACAGTGCTCCCGGAGAAAGCAGATAATCATTTATAATTTCGTGTAGCTGATGATTTACCCAATGTTTGAGCGGCACCTCAAATCCCCGTTTCGGCTCATTAATTAATGCTTCCGGAAGATACTTTTTAGCCAGGTCTCTCAGAATAAATTTGGTACTAAAGCCATTAACCTTATTCTCATCTATAAATCCCGGGACAAATTCAAGAATTTCTTTAGAAAGAAAAGGACTTCTTCCTTCTAATGAATTAGCCATTGTAGCTATATCCATTTTAGGAAGTAAACCACTAAATAATATGGTTTGAAAATCCATTAATAACAACCTGTTTAATGATGACAGGTGAAGCTTACTTATGTCCTCAAGATCTGCGTTAACCTGGACCAGATCGGGTTTTTCAAGAAATTGGTTTTCATAGCCAACTAAAATATCAGATGTTGCCGAACTGTAGCGTTGTAAAACATCCGGATAACTGGCAAACTTTAATAACCGATAAAAATAATTATATCCGCTTTTTTTCTCATGTGCAACCGGTAAGATAGCGGCTAATGTTTTTGCCAGCCCTCTGCTAAATTTTCCGGAATTAAGAAAATCGTAATAACGGAAAGGAACATAGCGTCTATAGCCGGCAAATAGTTCATCTGCTCCATCCCCATTTAAAACTACAGTGACATATTCCTTAGCCGCCCTTGCCACGTAGTAACTTGGAATCGCAGAATTATCGCAGTAAGGTTCGCCATAGTTTGTCAGTATTTGTTCTATATTATCCTGTAAATCATCAAAAGATATATCTACAATGGTATGGTTTGTCTGATACCGGTCCGCTACTTTTTGAGCTAATAGGGATTCATCATAACTACCGGCCAGCCTTACAGTAAAGGTTCTTAAAGCAGGTTTATGCTTTGCCGCAATTGCTGTTACAATACCGCTGTCTATACCTCCGCTTAAAAATGAGCCAACATCTAAATCAGAACTATCAATTCTTCTATTTACCGCTATTTGTAATTTACTGTCTAATGCATTGATTGTATCATGGTAATTAAGCGTGTTCCTGTTATTATAAAAAGAGCGTATATCAAACCATTTAACAACTGCCCGGCTGTTTGTTACCGTATTTATCACCTGGTAATGGCCATTTTCCAACTCCGAAACTTTTTTATAAGGGGTTGCTTTCCTGTAATGATATCCTAAATAAAGATATGCTGACAGCGCTGAGGGGTCCGGCTCTGGCCGGAGAATAGCATACAGTATATTCAGTTCAGATGAAAACACAATAGTATTTCCATTCTGATAAACATACAACGGCTTCTTTCCGGCGCGGTCGCGGGCAAGGAAAAGTTCATGATGCTTCTGGTCATATAGCGCAAATGCAAACATGCCGTCAAGTTCATCCAGCATTTTCATGCCCTTTAATTCAAAAAGCATTAAAAGTGTTAAGGTATCTGAATTTGATTCTGCAAAAAGTCCGTACTTTTCTCTCAGTTCTAAATGGTTATATATTTCGCCATTAAAAACAATAGACAGCCCGTTATAATGCATAGGTTGCCGGCCCGTCATATTAAGATCCTGTATTGCCAGTCTGGTATGGAACAATTGAACATTGTCCTTCACCATGAAAGCCTGTTCATCGGGCCCTCTATGATACAATCCTGCAAATATCTGCGAAGCCTGCTCTGCTACAGCCAGATTTAATGTCCCGAATATTCCACACATGAATCGATTCTTTGGAAATGATTGAGAAACTATACTGTTTCCATAACTTGTTGACGAACAGGAATATACTGATTTACGACACGCAACCAGTCTTTCATAATATCATCTTCTGAACAATTATTCTGAATATAGAGCCGGCCTTTTTTACCAAGGCAACTTCTTTCCTCAGGCGTCATCTTCATCATGATGAGCATTTGTTCGGCCAGATCCTGTTCGTTTTCTAATTTAGACAGAAGACCACAGCCTGAATTTTGAAGCACCTCAGCATTGCACGGTATATTAGTTACAACCACCGGTTTACTATATGCCATCGCTTCAAGTAAAGCATTGGGCATCCCTTCTGAATGTGATGACAGCACAAATGCATCTGCATATTTTAAATAATCCGCTGCATTTTGCTTAAAACCCAATAGGTTAACATGATCCTGAATTTCCAATTGTTCAATTAACCTGCCTGGATTGCTTTGCTTATCATATTCACCAATAATATCAACCCGGAAATTCCGCCCTTTAAGTTTTGAAATTGCTTTAAAAAGGGTTGTATAGTCTTTATTCCATCTAAAATGAGCGATGCATATCCAGATAAACTTGCCATTCGGAAAACTTTTCAGAAATTTATCTCCCAGCTTCGGAAGCTGAATGGCATTCTTAATAACTATCCCTGGTGATTTAACAATCTTTTTACTTTCAAAATTTAATTTAGATGCCTGTGAATTATAAACCACCAGATCATCTAATCCTGAAGTTAATTTAAATGGCACAAACCATTTGCCTGGAATCACCCCAATACGGATGGTGGATATTAATTTAAATGGCAGAACCTTCTTTAATAACCTGGCAAAGATGATCGATATAAACATGAAAGCAATCACCACGTCAGGCTTAAATTCCCGGGTCAGTTCATATAATTTCCGGCTATTGGTAACCAGATTAAACCGCCAGCTTTTTAAAAAAACCACAGGGATACCGGCTTTTTCGTAATCTATTGTAAACTCATTAATGGGTTTTAAAGAAATGATGAGGATATTAAAATTCAGCAATTTAAGAAAAAGCGCCAATTTTACCAATTGTGTTTCAGCTCCGCCCTTACACATTGCGGATGTAATAAACAAAATATTTCCAGCCATCTGATAAACTGTTAGAATGCGTTTTAGATTTTTACGAAAATTGCGGAACTGATAAATTAATTTGTGAATGGCTTTGAATGTGTTTCTTTTGCCATTGAGAGAATACCAGTAATTTCCAGATTTGAGGATATCTGTTCCACTTGCCTGTCATATGCTCCTGAATGATCTCTTGTGTTCGTTTCACATTTATACCCGGTATCTTTTCAAGTTCTGATTTTGATAAATTATCTAAAACATAATCCCTCAATTCTTTTTTAAACCATTCTTTAAAAGGCATAGTAAAGCCGGCTTTAGGTCTGTTGAATAAAGAGGCCGGTAAATAATCAAACAGTATATCTTTTAATATTCTTTTTTGGTTTCCTGATGAATATTTAAATGCAGTTGGTAGACTACGCGTAAACTCGATAATTCTGTAATCCATTAATGGCGCTCTTGACTCCAGGGAAAAGGCCATGGAAGCACGATCTACCTTCGTATTTATATCACCATTTAAATAGGTTTTGATATCAAAATCGGATACTTTTTCTAACAATGACTTGTTACTCCGCTTAAAAATATGACTGTGACTATTATTCATCCCATTATCCGGATACGAAATCCATGAGTTTTCAAGTCCACCCAGCATTTTAATATATAATTCATCTATATCTTCTATAGAAATCCCCATAGCAATTAGCTTATGTACATAATTTGGAGATTGCTTTATAAGTAATGCAAGCCCCCGCCGTACAGAAACCGGAAGTGTAAATAAATAATTTACCATCTTAATCCACTTGTACCTCGTATATCCTATAAACGCCTCATCACCACCGTCTCCGCTTAACGCAACCGTTACTTGTTTTCTGGTATATTTACTCAGGAGCATCGTTGGAATTGCACTTGAATCAGCAAAAGGTTCATCGTAGTAATTAGAAAAGTTATTGATCAGCTCTATTCCTTCGTTATAATTGCATTCAATAGTATGATGCTCGGTTTTTAATTCTGCAGCCACCTGTTGTGCATATTTGCTCTCATCAAACCCGGCTTCATTAAATCTGATTGAAAAAGTTTTTACGTGATTAACTTTCTTTGATGCAATTGCAGCAACTAAAGAAGAATCTATTCCTCCGGACAGAAAAACACCTAATGGCACATCGGCATTCATCCTCATCTCTACAGAATCTGACAATAAGCCTTTAAGCACTTCTTTCGCTTCGTTGTATCCACCTAAAAACTGGTTATTTCTGTTGTAGTCGAGATCCCAGTATTTGACAATATGAAGATCCCCCGTTCCCAGCTGGTATCTAAAGTAATTGCCTGCAGCAAGTTGTTTTATTTCATGCCAAACAGACCGGGGTTCTGGTATATAACCCCAAATAAGGTATTCACTAACAGCCTGCTGATCAATGGTGAGGTTCCTTTTAATTTTTATTACCGAAGGTTGACTGGCAAACTCAAAAAATACACCCTGATGAGAATAGTAAAATGGCTTTTTCCCCAGACGATCACGGGCGCCAAAAAATTGTTGTTTTGCTGTATCGTATATTACAAAAGCGAACATTCCGTTAAAGTGTTTAACGCATGCTTCACCATAAGCCAGGTAGGCTGCACATATTACTTCGGTATCTGAAGTAGTATTAAAATGGTATCCATCTTTTTCTAAAGAGTCTCTGATTAAACGATAATTATAGATCTCTCCGTTAAAAACAATTTTCAGGTGGAGATAATCAAACGGTTGGTTAGATCTGCTGTCGAGGTCTAATATAGCTAACCGGTTATGTCCAAGTATTACTTTTGGGGTATACACAAACCCTGAAAAATCCGGCCCGCGAAAATTCATAACAGCCAGTTTTTCACGAACTGTATTTTCTCCATACATAATGGTAGATCCGTATATGCCGCACATAATTTTTTAGTTAGGTATGGTAAAATTCTTTAATTGTAAGAAAGCAGATCTTCATATTGCTTCACCACCTGGTGAACCCCAAACCGGGCATTAACATCCGCTTTAATCAGATCATGATCCCACGTGTTATTGCAGGCTTTAACAATGTGCTTTTCAAAGCCAGAAAGATCATCCTGGGGGATGATATATCCATTAAAATGATTTTTAAGAATGGCTTGAATGCCCCCCACCTGAAAAGAAACCACCGGAACACCTACCGCTAGAGATTCTAATACTACATTGGGAAAGCCCTCTGTAACAGAAGACAAAACCATCAGGTCATGTTTAGCGATCAGTTCAGTGATATTGTTAACTAATCCTGTCAGTTGCACCCGATCTGAAAGTTGAAGAGAGTCGATCTCTTTTATAATATCTTTCTTTAATGGGCCTTCTCCGGCAATGGTCAAAGAATATTCCTGAGGTAAGTTCCTCATTACTTTAAGTAACCTGAATATGCCCTTTTCGACCGCTAAACGACCAACAAGAATTATTTTTTTTTCAGACTTTACTTGTGTTTTTACCAATATGCTGGTAGATAAAACAGGGTTTGGTATAACTACTAATTTGCCAGGGGGAACATGATAATGTTTTGCCAGTGAATGTTTTATTTCTACCGACTGACAAACAGCTACATTGAACCTTTTATAAGTAACCCCTACAAAGAGGTCCCAGAACCTTTCTTTTACTCCACCGAGCTTATTCATTATATCTGCAACACTTGATTCCCTGCCGATGAGTTTAGGTATATGGGCAAATAATGACACACAGGAAAGCAGGGTGTTTATATGTGCGCCAGTGGTAAAAACAGCAAAGGGTTTTTCTTCTCTTATTAACTTACGCAGTTTAAAAAAAGAATATGAAGCTTTGATAGAATTCAAATTTATAATATTCACCCCTGTTAAATCAGTAGAAAAAAATGGATTCCTGGAATCTAAAAGCACCAAACTCACATCATACACCGATTTATCAAAGTATTGGGATAATATCCAGAAAACCCGCTCCGATCCCCCGGCACCTAAATGGCTTAAAATAAAATACACCTTCTTTTTCATAATAAACTCAGACTGTAAATTCTATTTAAAACTTAAACTCATTAAGTAATAGCACATTAGTTTAAGTTTCATTTTAAGGTATTCGGGATAATTAAAGTATTTTAAATCGGCGCCAAACTCCTTTAAGTAAAGCGAATACCCCTCACGCATCCTGGCAGAATTTTTAATCCCATTAAACCGGTTTGATAAGCGGTCTTCTCCAATGTTATCATATAACCGGATAGGTTCACCATCAAAATAGATCCTGCAACCTTTTTTTGCTAAGGTTAGCCAGGTTATACTTTCATATCCCCGCAAATTATTTAACAGATTATTTTTCAGAATATGAGTCTTACAAACCGGCAGATATTCGCCAACCGGAGTTTTTAACAGATTATAATAGGATTTAAGCCCTCTGAATGAAGGGTCATACATCAGCTTGGTGCTATTAAGAATTTGTGTTCCGCAAAAGAACATGTCAGAATCATGATTAACAACCAGCCTGGTAAGATAGTCTAACCCGTTTTCAGTCAATAAATCATCGGAGTCAAGCAGTACCACAAATTCATTTCTGGCATTGATAATGCCTGTATTCTTTGCTTTGGCAACGCCCAGATTTTCGCTATGATTAATGAGTCTGATTTGATCCTTACCCAAATATTTCTGAAGCTCGAGGGCAGTATCGTCATTAGAGCCATCATCCACCACAATAATTTCTGCGCTCTTAGCCCAATCTGGTTGGTTAAGAACGCTATCTATAGCCCTGGTTACCTTTTTGGCCCGGTTATAGGTAGGAATAACAAATGAAAACAGCATGATAAACTTTTAGATCACGACCTGATTATTCCGCCAGATCCTGGATTAATATTTCTTCTGTTTGTAATTTATTCAAATGAAGAATGCTGAAATAAAGAAACAGTGTTGGCCCATCTGCACTAATTAACCAGGCATTATGAGATAGTGCATTAATAGATATAGCCAGGAAAGAGAAGCACAAACAAAGCAGTAGTTTATTCTGCCTGAACCGGATTTCTTTTAGTGCATTAAACCCTATACGAACCACTTTGCTATAAATAAACACTAACAACCCCAGGCCAAGAAAAGGGCCCAGATAAGTTATAAACATCAGGTACGCATTATGAGATGTAAATCCTGATGAAAAAACCTGACTTCTGTAAATGGCATCCCCCCATGTTTTACCATAAAATACTAGTCCGAGTGGATAGTCTGCGTAAATATTAAGGTTTTCAGCAGTTAACAGGGTCCGGTTATGGCTGGCGTCATTATTAATATTTTTAGCTAAGATATTGTCAGAACTGCTGGTATTCTCTTCCAACACAAAATTAAAAAACACTACTCCAGCAAATATGGCAGTGGTAATTACCAGAACTGCTTTAAAACGATAAAAATACATTAAGAATAAAGTAACAGAAATCACAAATGTGACAAGCACAGACCTCTGCATTCCTAAATAAATAAATCCAAGACAGGTAAGAAAAACCAAAACTTTAACCAACAATGGTTTATGGAACAAGAATGTATATATTAAAAGAAAAGGCGCTAAAGCTGCGAGTTGATAACCAAATGTAAACTGTGAGATTGCGATCCCGGAGGGGCTTTGCAGCACGGGTTCGCCCATGATAAATTCCCTCAAACTATTTACTGCAGGGAAATAATTATTAAATACCATCACAATGGCAGAAAAGGTGAGTAATGAGTAGAAAATAATTATTGAATAATTATATCGTTTTGTATTCGAACTTATAAAATAATAAAAATACAATATGCAAATCCCAACGCTAATACTATTCGCTAAAAATGAGCGGACATCAGATAATCCGATAATGTAGTAGAAAAATATTGCTGCCAGAATTGCCCAAATTTCTTTATGATAAGGAATACTCCTGATTTTCTCTTTAAATAAGAAGATAAGCGGAAAGCAAAATACCATTGGCGCCGGGATTCTGAATAATTCTGTCATGAATACCCCGTAGGATAATGAATACAGGTACAGAATCATAAGTAAGATGACAATCAGTTTCATAAGTGATTTATTATAAATACACAACTTTCACTCTTTTTAAAATATAGCATTTAACACCTGCCGGATAAAAGAATCAGGATCATTTATTACTTTTTTATACATTTCCTGCCCGTTTTGAGCGATATCTTTATATTCAGAAAAATTTGTCATGATATGATCCAGTTTTTCCGGTAGATCGGCCATATCCCACGAGACGGGGATATATGTTTCATTGGGCTTAAACATGTCCGGATAAGTTTCGATATGCTCCATAGAAGGTTTAATTAATAACGCTCCTGATATAAAGGTTTCAAAATCGCGGTAGCATATTTCTCCCCATCCATATGGACTAATACTTAATTTTGACTGTCTTAGCTCTTTCCAATATTTATATTTAGGAATAGACGGCCCACTGGCGATATTTCCATTATAATTTTCCAATAATTTCAGGGTTATGTTTCTCTGCTCAGAAATCCGGAAAGATCCGTTTTTCCCGGAATGGATAGTGCCACGAAAAGTAAGATCTAAAGGCCTGTGGTCTTGTACATCGCTAAACTTAAGCGGATATAAACCATAGCCGAGGTAATTGCTAAGCCGGCTTAACTTATATCCAAAATACCGATAATCATTCATGCCAAGGTTCCATCCCAGTTTTAATTTACAAAGCTGATCTGGAGGGCAAGGGTAAAAATCATATCCTGTTTTCGTTTCCGGACTGTTAAGCCAAATTCTTAAATTATTATTTGAATTTTGATAATATTGAACATCCTTTAATAATTGCTTCTTTAAGAAAACATCTACATGGGGAGTAAGAGAAAAATCACTTGAGCCGGAAGAATCTGAAGCATCAAACCAAATTAATTTTTCTGTATGCTTTCTCATCTCATTGAGGTAGCCTGACAGTTTTAACATATCGAGTCTGGCACCATTGCCAATATTCTTTCCCCGGTCGAAATACCTGGAATGAATAAGTAAAAAGTCTGCTTCCTTTAAATCTTTATGGAGATGATCGTGATAACATTTTACGTGTAAACCCCGGTCTCTAAACTGTTTCCGCCATCTGTGAAAAGGATGCGTTTCTGAATAAAACCGCTGTTGCGGCCAGTCTAAAATTTTAAGTGTTTTCATGCAGAATATGGTTTATGCGATATCCTTGAATCACCTGTAAAGAATGCATTTCACAGTAAGCATCATAATTTTGAAATCTATCCAAAGATTATGATGTTCAATATATCTTAGGTTATGAGCTATTTTGTAAGGAATAATATATTTGATGTAATACTTTTCCGGATTTTCTGCCTTGGCCAGAAGTTGATTTTCATTAATAAATGCTATCGAAGCCCAGTCTGTTAATCCGGGTTTAACACTTAGGATTTTTTGCTGCCTTACATCATAGAGCTCAACATATTTATTTACTTCAGGCCTGGGCCCTACAAAACTCATATCACCTTTTAAAATATTAAATAGCTGTGGCAGTTCATCCAATTTATATTTTCGTAACCAGTAACCGCATTTGGTAATCCTGCTATCATGATCTCCAATAGTTAACAGGCTTCCCGAATCGGCCTTTGGTTTCATCGTTCTGAACTTTAATAACTTAAAATCCACTTTGTTACGGCCTACACGGGTTTGACGATAAATAATTCCTCCTCTGGAATCCAAAAGGATTGCACAGGAAATAATAATAAGGACCGGAAAGGTAATTCCTATCCCCACAAGGGCTAGTGAAACATCAAATATTCTTTTAGCAGACATCCCTTAAATGTTAAATGGCAACTTCAATAAGCTGGTGTTGATGTATATTTTTCTCAACACCTTCAATCACATTTTCAATTATATAGTTTACCTCCAATTCTGTTAACTGGGGGTAAATTGGGAGGGATATTTCACATGAATATTGCATATAACTATTCGGATAATCTTCTATGCCATATCCTGAATTTTTAAAGTAGGAAAGCATTGGAATTGGAATAAAGTGAACATTCACGTTTACACCCTTTGTCATGAGGTAGTCAATTATTTGATCACGATCTGCCTCAGTTATTCTTTTTATCCTGAGAGGAAACAAATGATATGAAGATTCCCGTTTTTCATCAATTAGCAGTGGTGGGATGAACCAATCAAAAGGTTTTAATAACTCGCAGTACTTTTCTGCAATCCACTTCCTCTGTGGTAGTAAACAGTTGTTATAGAGCCTGATTTGCGCAAGCCCTATTGCTGCACAGATATCAGGCATATTTATTTTATAACCCTGAGAAATAATATCATATCTCCAGTTTCCACCCTTTGATTTAGCAAACGCATCCTTGGTTTGGCCGTTGAGGGAAAACATTTTTAAAAAACTATATTCCTTTTGATTATCAAAAACCTCGGGTAGGTTCAGGCAAATACAGCCCCCCTCTGCAGTAGTGATATTTTTTACAGCATGAAAAGAGAAAATAGTTATATCGGCTTTTTTAGCGGCCGGAAGTCCATCATAAATAGCGCCTATGGAGTGAGCCGCATCAGATATCAGTAATATCCTGCCAAGCAGTGTTTGCTTATCAGATTCAGGTATAAACATTTGTTTTATATCCGGATCCTTAACCAAAGCATTTATAGCCTCGTAATCACATGGCCATCCTGCAATATCAACTGCTAAAATAGCCTTTGTCCTGGGTGTTATTGCGGCTTTGATTTTGGCCGGATTAATAGTAAAATCATCCAGAATATCAACCAATACAGGTTTTGCGCCACAATGCAATACACTTAATGCAGTAGCACAGTAAGTATAGGCCGGAACTATAACCTCATCCCCCTCTTTTATTCCAAACCATTTTAACATCATGATTGCGCCAGATGTCCAGGAATTTACACAGATAGCCGCCTTAGCACCTGTAATTTTTAACATTTCCTGCTCCAGTTCCTGTACTTTTGGTCCTGAGGTAATCCATTTTCCGTTGAGGGTATCTAAAACCTCATCAATAACTGATTGGTCAATGTACGGTGGTGAGAATGGAATATTCATATCATTATGATTTAAATGTTGTGGATATACACTCAGATTGGATGATCGGGCCGAAATAGGGCGCGGTTTGGGAAGTTTATCAGCTAAATATTAATTCCTCCCACTGGCGGGCAATGGCCTCAACAGAGTTGGTATTATTTACCAACCTGGCATTTACTCCTAATCTCTCTTTTAAAGCCTGGTCTTTTAACAGCAATGAAATTGCTCCTGAAAGCTTAGAAAGGTCCTTATCTTTTATAAGCAGCCCATTTTTGTTATGCTTTATTATTTCTGCAGGTCCAAATTCACAATCCATGGCTATGCAGGTGCATCCCATACTCATAGCCTCTATCAGGGCATTCGGATATCCTTCATTTCTGGAAGGAAGTACAAATAATTCTGCCTGTGAGTAATAATCCTGCAAATTTTCTTTCTGTCCAACCAGTTTTACATTGCTCTGCAGATCTAATGATTCAATCTGTTGAATCAACCTACCCCGCTCTATTCCATCCCCGGCAATAATAAGATCAATATCTTTGGCCCCTGATTCCTTGTAAGCAGAAATTAACTGATCAAACCCTTTTTCATATGACAGCCGGCCAACACCTAAAATAAATCGCTTATTATTTACTTTGGTTGATGATAAATCACCGCAACTATTTACAGGATTCTTAATTATCCTATAATTCTTGAGTGTTTTAAATCCGGCGTTCGTTTTTAAACTATTCTCAATTCCTTTTGAAGGAAGTACAACAGCCTTAGCATTTTTATAAGTTAATAATGAAAACCATTTGCGTATTCCCCTGAACGTATTGATAGTATGGTCGGGTGTTGTTCTCTCGGATACGATATAGTCAGTATGTGTTAACATACAGGTTATGCCTGTCCACAGATTAGCAGTAGTCATGAACGATATAACACAATCTGGCTTTTTAGAGATCAACAACCAGGTTAACTTACAGAATATCAGCACTGCATAAAACATACGCATGGATATGATATTACTGTTGCGCTTAACCAGGTAAACTACTTTCAAATCATCAGGAAGCTTAAATGCAGGTTTAGCCTTATTTAAACAAACAATGGTGACCGGAATTTTTCGATTGTGAAAGTTTATTGCCAAAGTACTTACAACGCGTTCTGCTCCTCCTGCCTGTAACGTGTTTATTAAAAAAAATACTTGTGTATCCACCTTCTACTCATTTTAATTAGGGTGTAAATTGCACTCAAAGTGAATATGGTATTTATGGCACTGGGTATATTAGAATGTCTGATATCAAACAGAAAATATTGACTGATGTAAACATTCAATAGCTTCTTTTTATACTTTTCAGGATATTGGAAATGGTTAATCATGATATTGAAATCACTGATCATTCTCTTTTTCCGGACCTTCGGATCTATCATGCTCCATATACCGTTTCTGTGTACCCTGTAAACTGACATCACTTCAGGTAAAACATAAATTTTCCCTTTTTCTTTAGCAAGAGTATATAATTTTAGAAAAGTATCCGCGCCATGTGTCTTATGATACCATTCATGACTACTGATCTGACTTACATATTGATTGTTTCGCATCATTAAAGAACAAATCCTCGTCTCTTCCTTTTTCCCCAATAAAACATCTTCATAGCCAAATTCCAGCCTTACCGGCGCAGGATTTTCATAAACAAGCTCGCCATTTTCGCTAATAACCCGGCTGTAATGGCAGCAAATGACGCTATCAGGATGGCATTCCATAAAGTCAACCTGCTTCTGCAACTTCAATGGATCTGTCCAATAGTCATCGCCATCACACATAGCAATATACTTTCCTTTAGCCTGCCCGAAAGTTCTGATTTGATTATTAATGCCTCCAATATTCACTATATCAGTAAGAAGGTAGATTCTTCCCGGATATTTGCAGGAATACTCCTGAATGATCTGACGGGTGCTATCTGTAGAACAGTCATCTCCAACAATAATTTCATATGGGAATGTGGTTTTTTGCATCAAAAAGCCGTCCAGCGCTTCAGCAATATATTTTTCATGATTATAGGTAACGCAGCAAACGCTGACCATGGGTTCAGAGGTTCTAATGTGCATCTTAGTTCGTTTTATTTTCCTGCTTTTGGCAAATCTGGATTTTCTACAAGGTTTTTAAACCCTTTAAACAGGGAATGTCAATTCCTGATATTCAAATGAGCATTAAGCACGTTCATTTGCCACAGTCAGCATAGTAGCAATATCTTTTTCAATCTCTGAAGGTATCTGGGTCTCATAATTCTGGGCTCTTAATATTATCCTGGTAATAAAATCAAGATCAGAAAAAGTGAGAGTATGATATAAAGGCAGGCAAATGATACGCTCAACTATAGATTCACACACCGGTAGTATGGTTTGATGTACATAAGGTAATGATGATAAAGAGGGATAGAAATATCTGCGGCAATATATTTTTTCTGCTTCCAGTGCAGCTAAACATTTGATCATTAAATCATGGCTTTCAAACAAGACAGGAAAATAAGCGTAATTAAAAGTCGACGATTCATAATGCTTAAGATATGTTGCCTTCAGATTATTTAACTTTTCTAAATAATAAAGTGATAGTTGCTTCCTGGTTTTTAAAATTTCATCCACATATTTCAGGTTGCACAATCCCATTGCCGCATGAAATTCACAGTTTTTACCATTTATACCCAGTTCTGAAAAATTCTCAGGGCCATCATGTCCAAAATTCCGCATCAAGGCCATTTTTTTAAGTAAATCAGGGTCTTTGGTGAATACAGCTCCGCCCTCTATACTATGAAACAGCTTAGTAGCATGAAAACTTGTGGTGCTGATGTCGCCATATTCGAAAACTGATCTTCCTTTGTACTTTGTACCAAAACAATGCGCAGCGTCATATATCACTTTTAGATTATATTTTGCTGCAATAAATTCAATAGCATCAATATTGCAAGGATTACCAAATACGTGAGTTGCTAATATGGCTGAAGTTTGCGGAGTAATCGCTGTTTCAATCTTTGACGGATCTATGTTCAAGGTCTCCGGATCAATATCAACGTATACGGGAGTACACCCCTCCCACACAATACTGCTGGTAGTAGCTACAAAAGAGAACGGCGTGGTTATTATTTCACCCTTTAACTCTAAAGCTTTAATTGCTATTTGCAGCGCTACCGTGCCGTTAGTAACATATAACATATGTTTTACATCCAGATAGAGCTTTAATTTCAGTTCTAACTCATTTACTAATGGACCATTATTAGTAAGCCACTGGCGTTCCCAGATGCTATGCAGATAGCTATCATATTCTCTGGCTTTGGGCAGAAATGGTTTTGTTACAGGTATCATCGTTTTAAGACTAATTGTTTAAAATCACAGATTGCATTCAGCTGCATTAAATAGCTTACCACCAGATAAAAGGAAAAGAAAAAAACGGAATTGATAATCAACCGGGCTAAGTCAGCAAGGTGAAGCTGCGTGAACAGGAAAATATCAAGAAAAGCGCAAAACAAGCCGGTGCATGCTGTAAGAATAATGGTGGGTAAAATATCAGTTAATTGTTCTTTTACAGGATAGTGTATCAATTGTCCACTATATAGTGAATTGATATAGCAGGCTACCATATTAAACAGCAACTGAAAATATAGTAAACCATAAATACCAAGAGGAATAACAGAAAGAATACCTAATACACTTATAGCCTTTTTAATAAATTCCAACTTCAATAAAAGGTCGCTTCGTCCTTTTACCTTTAAAATATTGAGATTATATGCATGGAATGGGTAAAAAATTCCAGAGATACAAAGTATCTGAAAGTAAGGCACAGCCGGCAACCATTTTTCTGTTAATAAAAACCTGAAAAGAGGTTCAGCAATAACTGCGGATAATACCAAAATTGAGGTATTCCAGAAGATCACTTGCTGCATTAATTTCTTATAAACACTCTTTAATTTCCTATCATCATTGGATATGGAAGCAAACATGGGGTAGGTGACCTTATTTATAGCAACCGAAATATTTGTTGTAGGTAACTGACTTAAAGAATCTGCCCGGGCATAAAAACCAAGCTGCGTGGCAGAATAATTCTTTCCGATAATAAGTACATATATATTTCTATAAATAACTTCAAGCAACCCGGATAATGTCATTTTATAGCCAAAGTGAAAATGCCTTTTGAAGCATTCCGGATCAAAAATGAGTGATGGTCGCCACCCTGAATATATCCAGTGAAAAACTGTAATTAGAAAAGATTGCAGGATATTCATCCATACCAAACTCCATACTCCAAATCCGTTTAATGCCATGATAACTCCCAGCAACCCACCGGCAAGAACAGATGGTATCTGGATAAGGGTTTGTACCTTGAAGTTCATGATTTTCATCAGTCGTGCATTTTGTATTTCGTAAAATGCATTAAGAATGAAAACAACCGAATACACCCTGATAATTTTAATCAGCACTTCCTGATTGTAAAACTCAGCTATATAAGGCGCCAGAAAAAAAACAACAAGGTAAATCGCGACACTTCCGATCAGGTTGAAAAAAAACACCGTAGAATAATCGCGTTGTGTGTTAACTTCCGATCTGATCAGGGATGAAGAAAGTCCGCTATCAACCAGTAAGCTCCCTATGGCTATAAATACAGAAAGCATGGCGATGATACCAAATTCTGAGGGGGCCAGAATTCGCGCCAGCATGATTGTTATAAAAAAGCTAATTAACTGAACACCAAATTGTTGAGTAAACGACCAGCCCAGGCCAATTAATGTTTTTTCGCGTAAACTCATAACTATTGGTTATACAGCTGAATCTTTTAAAGCCAATAGATATTATCAGGACTCTTTCCTTATAAAGAAGAAAGATCTAAGGCTTATTAAAAGCTATTGTTTCTTGCCCGGCAGGTTGTTTTACCGCTTTTTTAAATAAAAAAGCATTGCGGTAAGATTTACTTTTTATGTAATTAAGAATGGGTTTTTCCAGATACCTGGTAACAATCCATGCTATAAACAGAAGTATTGATATGGATATGAGGATAACAACAAATTCATTAGGTATATATAGCTTTAATAGCCTTATTAAATTAAAACCAATATTCTGGTGAAGAAGATATAAGGGGTAAGAAATATGTCCTATAAAAAGTAAAGGTGGAAAGCTTATAACTCCTAAATGATTGTATATAAATAAGTAAAATAGCGCAAAGATCCCAATAAATACATAAACCCTTCCCGGCGTTTGGTGTACCCATAAGGCAGTGATCAGACATAATGCAATTAGCAAATGCTCCTTAAAATCTCCATGATTAAACTTTATCTGATAAAATAATATTCCGGCAAGGAAGAACATTCCATATTTTAGATTTAAGAAAAATTCACCGAATGGAAGCAGATCAAGCTGATTAAGTATCATTAATGATAACCAGACAACTGCGATGGTACTGACTTTGCCTAACCAACCTATAAAATAGATAAAAGCCATAAAAACATAGAAAAACAATTCCGGAAGCAGGGACCAGTATGCACCATCAATATTAATTACTTCAAATACCCCCTGAATCATAGTAAAGTTCATTACTATCTCATACAGCGAGTAATTTTTACTATGAAAAGAATAAGTAATGCTCAGTGTAATAATTAAACAAATCCAATAGGTTGGAAATAATCTTAAGAACCTTTTAAAAGCAAATTCATTTACATTTCTGATCCTTTGCAATGTCATAAAAATGACGAAACCACTGATTACAAAAAATAATTCAACTCCATAATGGCCATATTTCCAGTCATACTCTACAGAGAAATCATGCCCATGTACTTGTCGGAACCTGGTAGTATAATGAAACAACACCACATTTAGTGCGGCAAATCCTCTTAGAAGATCCAGTTCTTTTAGACGGTTCATTATAATTGTGAAATTTGTAAAGTATGAAGAAACCGGCTGGAATTTTAGTAAGCCTAATTGAAGATTTGAGAGCGCTTAGGCTGTTCCAAATAAAATCTGACAGTTTCCATTAATGCTTCTTTCAGAGAAAAGTAAGGATAGTAACATTGTAAATTCTCTGATTTTGCAATATTTTTCGGGAAAAGTTCATCCTCACTGCTCTCAATATCATAAGAAATATCAATATCAGCAATATCCGGATCAACCAATGCTAAAATATCCCTTAAATTAACGGCCAGATCATTTAGCGACGATCCATTTCCATTAGCAACATTGTAAATCTGGTTCATAGCGATGGATCTGTCGGATATGGCAGCTATAATGGTAGCCTGGACTACATTTTCTATATAGGTAAAGTTTCTGGTTTTTATACCCTTTACGTTAATCTCAGGTGTTTTATGCTCAATCAAGCTGGAAATTAAATCAGGTATAAGCGAAGTTTCAGTATTCGCGCTGTTGCCCCCCGGACCAAATACATTAGAGTACCGCAGACCTATATATTCTGATCCGTAAATACCGCTCGTAATATCAGAATAGAGTTCATTCACATATTTTGCAATCACACAAGAAGATAATGCATTTTCAATTTGCTGAGATTCAGCGGGTAAAACCTGATTAATACCATAAATAAATGATGATGCACAGTCAACTATTCTTTTCACACCAGCTACATTTGCCGCAATCATCATGTTTAAATCTTTAATTTTGGCATCATTTATATCCTCAGCAGGATTTTTTAGTCGTGCTTCATGAATAATAATATCTATTCCCTTTACTGCATTATTACAATCCTCTAAATTTGTAACATCCCCGCCCATCAATTCGAAGGATGGATAAAAAGAAAAGCCTTCCAGATTTTTAAGCGAACCGGTAGAAAAATCATCAAGAATGCGGACCTTACCGGCACCATATTTTAACAAATATGCCACCATATTAGATCCTATAAAACCAGCCCCACCAATTACTAAAAAACTAAGTTTAGAGAGGTCTTTATCGCCGTGGTATGGAATGTTATACATAATAAACGGTTTAATAGTGGAATAATATTACAATCGAATGTCAACGTTACCCTGCGGCCACGCATACTTTATATCATATACTAATGTATTTGGCTTCGACATTTGTGAAAGATCCATATCCTTAAATTGATGGTGAGCAACGGCCAGTAGAATAGCATCGTAGCGCTTCTTTTTGGATTCTCCGTTTTGGCATAATACTCCATATGTAGTTTTAACCTGTACAGCATCTGCCAATGGATCATGAATAGTAACCTTTACCTTATATTCTTCTAATCGTTTTATAATATCAATCACCTTCGTATTTCTTACATCAGGACAGTTCTCCTTAAATGTGAATCCAAGAATCAATACCTCACTATCTGAGATATGTGTTCCTTTGGCAAGCATTCCTTTTATGAGCTGATCTGCAATGTATCGTCCCATGCCATCATTAACCCGTCTGCCGGCCAGGATAATTTCAGGATGGTAACCAACTTCCTGCGCCTTTTGGGCCAGATAATATGGGTCTACACCTATGCAATGGCCTCCAACCAATCCGGGTCTGAAGTTTAGAAAATTCCATTTTGTACCTGCAGCATTTAATACCTGATTAGTATCAATACCCAGTTTATTAAAAATCATGGCAAGCTCATTTACAAATGCGATATTGATATCGCGCTGAGCGTTTTCTATCACTTTCGCAGCCTCTGCTATCTTAATGGAGGCTGCTTTATGGGTTCCCGCAACAATAATCGACCGATATAGTTGATCAACAAATTCTGCGGTCTCAGGAGTAGATCCGGATGTAATTTTATGGATCTTAGTGACAGAATGTTCTTTATCCCCCGGATTTATTCTTTCAGGAGAATAACCCACAAAAAAATCAACATTATATGTTAGTCCTGAGTTTTTTTCAAGTTCAGGCACGCATTCATCTTCAGTTACTCCGGGATAAACCGTAGACTCATAAATAACTGTATCCCCCTTCTTAAGTAATTTCGCAACCATTTTACTCACTCTCAATAAAGGAGTTAAATCGGGTCTGTTATGTTTATCAACCGGCGTGGGTACAGTGACAATAAAAACATTGCAATTTCTTAACAGATCTAATTCCCGGGTGATAAATAATCCCTTTATGGTTGTGCAATCTTTTACAAGCACACTGGTCAATGCTTCTGCTTCAACTTCTTTAGTATGATCATAACTTGTATTTAATTCGGCAACACGGGCATTATTCAGATCATAACCAAATACCTTATAATACTTTGCAAATTCTACAGCTAGTGGCAGGCCTACATATCCTAAGCCCACTACAGCAATCTTGTTGCGATTTCCCTGGGGATTATTCATGATTAGAAGAGATTACAGAAAGATTTGCAGCAGCAACCCGTGTTACTACAGCGCTTTCCAAATTATCAAACACCATTAGCACCGTTTTACCACTTACCTTAATAATGCTTCCCTGGTGATTACTTAAAAACCCTTGTTTTATAATTACTCTATCTCCTACTGAGAATTGTTTAATACTCATTACTTCAGCTTCTGGATTGGAAACTAAAATTTCCTTTAGCTTATCCATCTCATTATCCCGTATAATAGCTGGTTTACCCAGGTAATAAATGAAATTTATTACTCCATAAGTTTGTCGTACTTTTAGTTCTTCTTTTAAACTTATGTTCACAAATACATAGGAACTGAATAATGGTAGTTCAACTATTTTTTTTCTATCTGCCCATTGATTTTTTACTACTCTAAGGGGGCAGAATGAAGTAATACCCTGTTGTTGCAGAAGTGAGTCTACTTTTTTTTCCCATTTCGCCCGTGTATAGATCACGAACCAGTTTTTTGCAGGTGGTCTTCTAATAATACTTTGCATAATTGTTTTTCTAAAAGGATCTGATATAGGGATATAGCTTCGCTAACTCACTTACATGATTATTTTTTTTAATTAATGGTTATTGTATGGGTATTTGTAGATGTAATGGCAAGTACAAGTTGTATCGGCTTAAGACATTAGTCTCTTATTTCGCGTATCCTGATGTTATACTATTTAATATGAAGTTTCACAAACTCTAATCACTACTATATTGTGTGTTCGGCTTTCAAAATATTAACTCTATGTCAAAATGTATTGGAGCTTTCGACCGATGCATAGCCACGACCGCTTCCATACCCATAGGATTTCATATTTTCCTTTTTTGCATCATTAAATACAACCATGAGATTTTTAAACTTCTTGTTCTCGCAGATGTCATCCAATACACTTAATTGCACTTTCTCGGTAAAATTGTATCTGATGAGGTATATGCTGGCATCTACATAAGGAGCAAGACTAAAAGCATCTGCGACCTGTCCTACCGGTGAAGTATCTACTATGATATAGTCGAATTGTTCTCTTAGTTCATCAAATAAGAGTTTAATCTTGGGAGACATCAATAATTCAGAAGGATCATCAGGCAGTTTGCCACATCCCAACACAAATAAATTTGGAGAAACACCGGATGGTCGAATTAAGTGATTGATATTCACATCATTATCGCCTAAATAATCTGTCAAACCGCTTTCATATCTCATATTGATACCTTTAATCAGATCGGGTTTACGCAAATCAAACTCAATGATGATGACTCTTTTATTAATCATGGATAATGTAATACCCAGATTTATGCTAAAGAAAGTTTTGCCTTCGCCTTTCGTGCCAGAGGTTACCAATAATACCTGGCTGTGGGAATTACTATTTATAAAGCCCAGATTAGACCTTATATACCTGAATAATTCTGATATAGTTGTACGGCTTCCTTTTCTTACAACAACCGTATTATTCTCTTCTTTATGGCTTAATTCTCCCAGTATCCTGGTTCCGTTAATCAGCTGCACATCCTTTGCATCCTGAACCTTTGTATTTAGCTTGTCTTTGCTATAGAAAAAGAATACGGGTAAAATGAATCCTGCAAATAATGAACATACGTATATTAAGGCTGTTTTGGGTTTAGCAGGGGTAGAGTTATAGGCCGGTTCATCAATTACCTGAGAAGTAGGAATAGTTGCCGATAATGATAAAGCAGTTTCTTCTCGTTTTTGTAGCAGATACTGATAAATTCCTGCTTTTACACTTTGATCTCTGCTAAGTTCAAGCAAGCCTCTTTCAACCACCGGTACATTTCTAACCATAGATTCATACTGGTTTGATTTTCGGGATAAATTATTTTTTTCAAGTGTTAAACCTCTTTTAACGTTTCGCAAATTTTCCTGCAGACTTGATTTAAGGCCGGCTAGTTGTTCATTAATATTTAATATTAGCGGATTACTGAGGTTATTATTTCTTAATAACCTTTGTCTTTCTATTTGCATATCATTATACCTGCTAATCAGACTGCTTAAGGTTATATCTTTCAAACCAAGGGTACTTGGAACCAGCTCATATCTGCTATCCTCCTGGTTTAAATATCCTTCTAATGATGTTATAAGATCCAGCTGTAATTGAGATGCTGCTAATTCCTGATCATAGCTTCCGGATGTTTTAAGGTTGATATCTGCATCCGCATTCATATTGGTTATTCTGTTCTTTTGTTTATAGCTCTCAACCCCCTGCTCAACAGCAGAAAGTTCTGAAGTAAGGTCTTTTAAACGCTGGTCTATAAAACGAATCGTGTTTCTTGCTACGAGATTCTTCGTATTAATATTCTCCTCATTATAAGTTGTAATTAGCGTATTTAAAATATCCATACCTCTTTGAGGAATGTTATCCAAAAGACTTATTACTACAGTATTTGCATCTTTAACAATAGGCAGAATGGTTAGCGCAGATAAGCTGTAATTCTCAGCCATCGCCTGTAAATTCTTAAACTGCAATTTTATAACCGGAGATTCCAGGTCAAAAGCAGGCCCCTTAATAACTGTTATGGAATATCCTGGCCCGTTAATAAGCTGATTAAAATTATAAGTGACTTTTTTCTCATTATTCTGAAGAATAAACGAGTTATTATCTTTGATAGTTAAATTTAACTTTTGTGAATATGCCTTATGGTTTAGTTGCCGGACAATTACCTGAACAGGTAATGTTTTGCCATAAAGTTCCTTACCACTAATCCCACCGTCTATTTTATAACTGGTTTCTAAAGAAAGATGCTTTAAGGTTTTGTAAATCAGATCCCTCGATCTCAGAACTTCCATCTCATTGTCAACAGTTTTAGCACTATGAAACATATCAAGATCACTAAAAGCAGTCCCTTTAAGCAGTCCCACTCCTTTAATGTCATTCTGAATCAATAATGTACTTGTCACTTTATAAAATCGCTCAGCGTTTGAAACATACAGATATGCAAGACCCAGCGACAGTAAAATTGCAGCAACAAAGACATACCAATATTTAAAATATAAGGCAAGGTTATCATTTGAATCCTCCTTAGTTAAGAACGATTTCTGTTTTGATCTTAAAACCATGATGTATTAGATTAATGTGTGAATACCAATATTAATTTGATAAAAATGCAGTTAAGAGCACTGCAACAGCAGATATCGATGCAACAACCAGGGGCATCAAACGGTTATTTGGGCTATACTCCAACGCTTTTGCCTTGTCTGGCTCCACATAAATGATATCATTTTGTTTCAGGTAGAAATAGGGTGAATCAAGAATATCTTTGTTGTTAAGATTCATGCGGACGATCGAACGCTTTCCCTCCACCTCTCTGATCACAAGTACATTTTCTCTTTTACCATAGGCCGTTAAGTCTCCAGCCATACCAAGGGCTTCCAAAAGATTAATCTGATCGGTTGGAATACTTAAAGTTGAAGGATGGTTTACTTCGCCAATTACCGTTACCCGGAAATTTAGAAAATCCATGTTGACAATCGGACTTTTAACATATTCACTTAACTTCTTAACCAAAACCTTTTGAGCCTCTTCAATGGTTAATCCCTTAAGATAAATGGTGCCTGCAACTGGCAACCTTATATTACCATCCGAATCCACACGATAACCTTCCTTTTCAAAATATCCGCTTTTGTTGATATTGTTAGAGTTAACAGCAAATAACATGTTCGATTCACTGCTAAGGGTATTAACAGTTATGTCCAGTAAATCATTAGTCTGAATTTTGGGGTACTTGTCAACAGCTGCTATTTTATTATCTGTATAATTAGCAGGCAGATCACTTAGGTAAACCAAATTTCTTCTTGGAGCACAGGATACAGTTAATAAAATTAAACATAACGAAAGAATTACATTGGCCGGTTTCATAATATTTATTTTTTGTTAAAAATCAAATCTCTTAACTAGTAATTATGAGTTAAATGTAAAGACTTCAAATTGTAAAAAAGTGGTGCTGAAGTGACTTGTAAAGCATATTGTAAAGTTTTTACAACAGTATTTACAGATGTGAGAAAATGGCTTTACAGCTTTATGATTAAGTCAGAATAGAATGGGATTCCTTGACTAAAAACCGTAAGATCTAATACACTTTATAAAACGAACATCCCTTTACAGTAACATTGATTATAAAGTACATCTAAAAGAATTTGAAAATCCCGGTTCAAAGGATCAACAAAATAAACCAGGAGTAATGATCTTTAAATTAAAGAAACAATTTATATCAGAATTAACCTTTGATTAAACACTGTGTATTTGTTTAAAGAAATATTTCGCAACGATTATCTGGAGGTAATTTAGTCGGAGCATTGTAGCCCATTGAGAGAGGATTATATTTACCTACTGAGTTGAAATTTATGATATGATATTTGAGTTTTTCCGATTAGTAATTACGGTATAATTACATTATCCAGTGCCGGTTTTAATATCTTATGAATTGCTTTTGCCGAGTCGAGATGTTTTTGCAGAACAGGCAGGATTTCAACTGCAAAGGTTTTAACATCTGTATCTACAGCATCTTTGGCAGCGCCTTTGAATTTTTTAACATCACCTTTATGATCTCTGACCATAATATTGATATAGGTTAAGTCAAATGCTGAACCTTTACGATTTTTTAGAAGATTAATATGCTTTTGATGTGATGCGTTAACAGATTCAGGCAAAGGAATATTTTTAGATTTTGCCATAGTAATTAGTTCATCATTAGCTTTACTATGGTCTTTCACCATCATAGAACCAAAGTTTTTTACTCTTATATGTGATGCATTCGTTTCTGCGAGTTTCCCCAATTCAACCTCCATCATACCACTGCTTGCTGCATTTTTGAGAAATTCAGCATCGCCATTTTTAATTATTGAGAGAGAGTCCTTATTATTTGTTGCGCTTTCTGAACTACTTTCTGCTTTATTCGCAGAATTAGTACACGCCTGCATTAAAAGTATTACAACTAATGAGGCTAATAGGTAGGGTGATTTTTTCATAACCTGATTTCTTAAATAGGTTGAGAGGTAGATATTTCAAAAACATATATGGGTAGCATATAGTTTTTAATTTTCACAACATAAAAGAATATATCTGGCTGGAAATGAATGAAATATTGTCAAGCGAACAGGTATCTTTTAAATTTACCATGACATGAGAATCTCAGTCCTGAATACTTTTAAACATGCTGCTGTTCAATAGCAAGGCCTATCTCAATAAGCAGATCAGGTTCAACATGATGATCGTCTGCCGGGCGCCAGGTACCTAATTTATTAGATATGAAAAAGTGGGATCCGTTCGGATAAATTATCCGGTATCCCTGTTCATTATGATATCTTTCCGGCTTAGCCTCTAATGGAACTATTTGCCCGGTTGCTGGATCTTTTACAGTGATTTTCATATTCCCGGTGTTAAGTTACTGGCATCAATCATAAAGTGTCCGGATAACTTATTCTGAAACAGACTATGTGTAAAATGGTTCTTTGAAATTCAAAATACCAGATTTATGGATCTGAACTGAAACCGCATAAAAACTGCGAAAGGTATTACCGCCGCTTTAACTTGTTAAGTGTGTAACAAATTAATTTATTCTCCAGCATCTCTCCCGTATCTGATTGTACATCAGTTAAAGTTAATTCGTAAACATATCCCGGCTCAAGACTTTCCAGATTAAGAGACACTTTCTTTCTATCTTTTGAAATTTTGATTTTACTAACTGGTATCTCCTGGATATTAAATTGTTTTGAACCATATAATTTATGATACTGATAGTTGTAGCGCCGGATTTTAAAACTTGAAGCATTCATCGCCGGTTCTTTATTCACCGCTTTTGTGAATTTCAGATCAAACCCCTTGTAAGTGAGATTCATATCCAGAATATCCATTGGCTGTTTACCGGTAAATACAATACGTTGAATTCCTTTTGAACCCGCCCAGCCATGTTCTGCTTGTCCTACCCATAAACTACCATCAGGGGCAAAAGCCAGCCGGTTATTCCCTTTCCGCAACCCTTTTCCGTCTATAAACGGAATACAGGCACCCTGAAGAGCGCCGTCAACTTCCTCCAGCATTACTCGTACAATGCGTTCACTATTCATCTCCCCTACCAGGAACTGCCCGGAGAAGGGTCCGAATTTACCTTGCGTGTTATCATACAGCGGCTGCGTCGGCGAATTGGCCATAATTCCATGAGGAAACAACACGCTGGCTTTTGTCCGCATACTATCAAGTTTTGCCACAGGCAGGGTTAAGGGGTTTCCTGCCGTCCAGGAATCCGTCCAGATCAAGGCAGACGGATGACCATAAAAGTTGCCTTCTTCTATATGATATAGGGCACTGGTACCTACCCAGTCACCCTGATTTTCTGTAACAAATAAGTTTTCAGAGGAATCAAATCCCATGCCGTTAGGCGACCTTAACCCGCTTGCGTAAGGCACTAGTTTGCCCTGCGGAGTTAGTTTCATAATCCAGCCGCGGTAAGGCACAGACGAGAACATCTGGCCCTTAAATCCCATGGTTGTTGTGTCTAATTTGCCGCGTACTTCTTTTAATATACCCCCACCGGAAGAAGCGGAGTTCAGTCCAATGAAGAGATTCCCTTCCTTGTCTTTTATCGGTCCGTAATTAAATTCATGATAGTTCCCCGATATGCCAAAATCATCTGTTACAGTTTCGTACAGATCTGCAAGGCCATCGCCATTAGTATCTTTAATACGTGTTAGCTCAGGACGCTGCATCACTATAAATTCAGATCCACTTACAGGTAAAATTCCAAGTGGTTCCTGCAATCCGTCAGCAAATAAATTCCATTTTTTCTTCTTTGGATCATACAGCATTACTTCTCCCCTCAAAAAGCAGGCTACCAGTCTTCCATCCGGTAAAAAGTCAACAGCTCCGACCTCACCGCTAAGACCTTCAGGTAAGGGGATTGAATCAACTACGTATGATGAGCTGATTTGACCATTTTCAGAACTGGGTATTGTATTGACTTTGGATATAGAGCAGCTTGAAATTATTAATGAGCCGCACACCAGCAGAATATAAAAAAATCTCATAGAACCTCTCCTTCCTTTTTCGTCATCGTAATAGTAAATTGTTTTGCTTCGGCTGGAGTCAATTCAACAGTATTCTGCGAACGTTTACCTGATGAAAATGTGTACCTCACACCATCATCGGGGCTGAATAAAAATTTTACCGGCCTATCTGCATCAGGTATCCGGAAAGATCTTATTAATCCTGTGCCATCCGGCTTCTCCTTTATAAGCTCATAAACATGAAGGCCATTCAGGATATAATGAAATTCGGGATAGCGATCTAACAGACGATAACCCTTAAACTTAACATCAGGAATTGTTTCCATTGCGCCGATCCGGAACGGGTGCCGGGTTTTATCACGAAAAAACACAGTGCCCAGATCTTTAGCTACGGCTTGCCTGTGGCCTGCCCACAACTCCTTCATATTTAAAAAATCGCCTTCTGTAGCATAGCGTAATCTGCATGTTCCTGCATCCCAGAAATAAGACAGGTTTCCGGGAAGACGGACCGCAATAGTGGCCGGACCGGAACCATCAGTAAAAGTACGGTACAAATAGGGCGGTGTTTCTTTATACGGATGGGCCGGAGCGGGTGTATGGTCCGTATGTCCATGTTCGGTATTTTTATTACTATAATCATCCCTGCGATTTGGCGGTACATTCAAGTCTTTATGCAGGGGTGGCATCTCATCTTTAGTAACATACATTGCACCATACATCACGAAACCATGACCAGGATAGGTACACACATAGGGATAGACACCGGTTTTTTCGGGAGCTGTAAATGTGATGGTTTTACTTTCGCCTGGAGCCAGAACAGGAATAGACCATAATACTGACGGAAGATCTGGTTTATAATTTAACTCCAAACCCTTTTCACCTAATTTCAGCGCTGCATCCACTACTTCCTGCCGTGTGCCTGGCTTCGTAAAAAGCAGGTTATGAGGCATATCATCACTGTTTGTTAGTATCAGCTTTACTTTCGCACCGGGCTTTACACTGAAACGGGCAAGATCATATTGTAATCCGGTAATTGCTTTTAAAGATATAACAACAGGCTTATCTTCTATTTGAGGTAGAACTTTTGAATGGACTGAGATCAGAAGGATAACAGTTAGTAAGAGATATTTTTTGGTAAACACGGGTATAAAGATAACGTAATGAAGGATTTTTTAGCTGAACTCTGGACAAATGATCAATGAGAATAATTCGTAAGAACCTTTTCTATCCATGCGTTCCACTTTTTGGTTTGCTCCGGATAATTATAATGAGCGGCATAAGGAAGAATAAATAGTTCTTTCGGTGATGTTATAACATTATAAAATGAATAGGTGGATGTAGGGGGAGTTGTTTCATCATTGAAGCCCCACGAATAAAATCCTGGGATCTTTAAAAGGCGGGCGAAATTGACAACGTCATAATATCCGGCAGTTTTGATCTTAGCGCTGGCAGTACTGGCTCCCAGATTAGATTTGTTAAACATATTTGGCCAGCCGCCTGCCCTTCCGTGAATAAAACCTGTCAGATCAGAAAGCGCCGGACAAAATGCCAATACATACTTTATTCTTGAATCTAGTGCTGCCGTTACAATTGACAGCGCTCCGCCCTGGCTTGATCCGGAAACCGCTATATTCTGTTCATCAAATTGAGGCAGATTAAAAATAAAATCCACCGAACGGACGCACCCCAGATAAACACGTTTAAAATAATAATGATCCCGACTATCTAAATTGAACACCGGATAGCCTTTAAGTGCACCACGATACAGATTTTCATACACATCACCTTCCATATTTACCGGAATTCCATGAATTCCGATCTGAAGAGTTATTATACCCTTTTCAGCCAACGCTAAATTTGCGCTATGAGCTCGTACACCGGCGCCAGGAAACCTGATCATAGCCGGAAATTTACCTTCCTTTTTAGGGATGCTGAGGTATCCGTAAATTCTAGAGTTCTTTTCAGCTCCATTTTGAAAACTTACATGATATACATTAACTGTTTGAGTACTTTTTTCAGGTATCAATGTTAATTTGGGATCAAGCGGATGTTTTTCGGCATCGTCAATTGCAGATCTCCAGAATGTTAAGAAATCTTCGGGTACTACTGCAGTTGGTTTAATTTCGAGTGGAGAAAATGCAGCGGTGGCTATTCCCCGGTACTTTTTACCATCAATAGTAGCCCTGACTTCACACCGTAAAAAACCAGGGTGGCTTAAAGTACCTCCTTCCAGGACAGTCTGACCACTCGTAATAAGTGCTTCCTTCCTTTCAAAGGCTTCCATTTTTTCAGGCCCTATTTCATATTCGATTTTCGTATTTGGGATAAGTTTGCCTGAACGTTTAACAGCAACTGAAAAGCGGATTTTTTCTCCCAATTTATACACCCAATCGGAATGATCAGGAACCACTTCAATTTGAACCTCAGTTTTGGGCGGCTGCCCAAAAGCCAGGTTACATACAGCTAAGAAAATGATTATGAGTCGTTTCATTTTTTACAGTTTGTTTTATAAAACCTGTCGCCAGGCAACTAATTGCATGGTTCTCGATTAGTTACCTGCAGGCATAAACTTCTCGTCAGGTGTTA
>DASWTL010000204.1:0-8080 GCA_036402155.1 Sphingobacteriaceae bacterium
GTAATATCGGTAAACCCCTGGTTTAGGAGATATTCCGCTTCGTAAGCATTTCCACAGCCTGGTATCAATATGGCTATATCCTTATTGGTTATTTGGTCAACATACTCTTTGATAGCAGGGGAGGGGAAACCAATATCCCAACCAGTTTCATCTTTATCATAAAGACTGTTCCAGTAATCTTTAGACATGTCTTTGCCTTGCATATGCCTTAATTTTTGTTATGATGATACTTTATCAAAATCATTAACCTGCCTGACAACACAAAGCAAGCCAAAATGTATGATGCAGAAAAATACTTAAATTAGATTGATTGATAACATAAACTCATCAATAAAAATGACTACCGAACAAATAAAGAACTTTCTTGCAACTGCGGAAGTGCTGAACTTTCATAAAGCGAGTGACAAAATGTTTATTGCACAACCCGCGCTGAGCAGGCAGATAAAAAACCTGGAGAATGAGATCGGGGCAGTGCTGTTTGACAGGACCAAAAAGCAGATTAAGCTAACCGCAGCCGGTATATTTTTCAGAAATGAGATGAAAAGAATACTGGAACAATTAGAACAGACCAAGACAAGAGCGGGTCAGATACACAGGGGAGAAGCCGGTGAAATAAATATAGGCCATGTGAGTTCGGCAATGCAATCAGTATTACCGCCTTTTTTAAAAAAGATCACCCTGTCTTATCCTGACCTGAAAATAGGATTACTTGAAAATACCAATAGGTTAATTTTTAATAAAATAATAAACAGGGAATTGGATTTTGGGATTCTTCCAAATGCTGTAGCTCCAGAAGTGATGGAAGAGGTTACGTTGTATAGGGAAAACTTCGTCATTGTTATGCCAAAGAGCCTGAAGGTTAATCTGAAAAGGAAACCTGGTATCCGGGCATTGGCAAAAGTTGACTGGATTTTACCAGCCAAAGAAGATGGGCATGGCTATAATGAAATCCTGTATCGTTTATTCCAAAGAAATGGCTTTACTCCTAAGGTAGTATTTCAGTCGCCCAACGCTTCTACCAACCTGCGACTGGTAAGTGAAGGTTTGGGAGTGACCATAATTGGAAAGTCGGCGATAAAGAATGTCAAGCTGAATATCAAACATTTTGAATTGACCGACGTACCTGCAAAAGTGGAGATGCGTTTTGTATGGCTGAAAGAAAGGAGGGAAGAGCTTAAAGAATACATTGAACTATTTCTGAAAATATTCGGCGAAATAAAGGCAACCTGAAGCTTAATGTTGCAGAAATATAACAACGGTAGAGGGGCGACAAGGAATAAATAAATATGAACTATAGATGAAAAAAATTATCACGGCCAGTATTACAGGTATAGCATTTGTGATTATATTCTTATCCTGTCGTAACGCTGCAACAACATCAATTCAATACCCGCTTTCTCAACCTGACGCTATTCCGCTTCCATTTATGCCGGGTCTTGTTACTACTGACAAGCTTGACTTCAATGCATGTTACTCTCCTGATGGAAAATCTTTCTACTTCGCGCGTTCTAAAAACAAAAAGTGGGTATTGTATGTCACTACTTTCGACGGAAGTAATTGGACAAAACCTGTGCATCCTTCTTTCAATGATACTTCATTTTCCGAGGCAGATCCGGTGTTTGATCCGGACGGGAACCTTTATTATATTTCTACCAGGCCCAGAAATGAACAAGACACAATACCCGACACTGATATCTGGATGGTGAAACCGCTAAGTGCGCACAAATGGAGTGACCCGATAAATATTTCAGTTGCGAATTCTGACAGCAACGAACTTTATATTTCATTCGCAGCCAATAAGAACATGTATTTCTCATCTTCAAGACAAGGCGGATACGGTCAGGAGGACATCTACATCTGTTATTACGAAAATGGCAGGTATGGTAATCCGGTGAACTTAGGTGGAAGTGTAAATTCAACAGGTTCGGACCACGATCCCTTAATTACAAAAGACGAGCGATTTCTTATTTTCAGTTCGTCTGACAGAAAAGAAAGCTATGGGCAAGCGGATTTATATTTTTCAAAAAATGTTTCAGGAAATAAATGGTTGCCTGCTGTAAACCTGGGGAAGCGGTTCAATACGGCAACGTATGAATATTGCTCTTACCTGAGTCCGGACAATCGTTTTTTCTTTTACAGCTCGGAATTCGATGTCAAATGGATTAAGGCCGCGTATTTATTCGAAGATATGAATAGGAGATGACCCAGGTCCGCTTTCTATTGCTGTGGCTCACTTCGGCCCTGATGCGGCTTACTTCAACACTCTTCTTTTTACTCCTTCCTTTGTTATTTTCACTGGCAGGATAAACCCTTTCTCATCAAAATACATCCTTTCGATACATGTTTCCCTGGAGTTTCCATCTTTTTCGGTAAGTGGACGGCGATGATAGATGATATACCATTCATCAGTACCAGGTATATTGATTACGGAATGATGACCTGCACCAGTGGCGATAGAGGGATCCTGCTGCAATATTTTACCTATTCTTTTAAACGGTCCAAACGGCGAATCTCCAATGGAATAAGCTACACTGTAATCCGGGCCCGTCCAACCACCTTCGGACCACATGAAATAATATTTGTTGTTTCTTATAAACATAAATGGTCCTTCTACATAACCTTCCGGTGTAATTTCTTTAAAGACAGTAGTATCATGCAACGGAATAAAGCCGGTAAAATCTTCATTAAGCCTGGCGATATTGCAATGCCTCCATCCTCCATAAATTAAATAGTATTTATCATCCCTGTCCTTGAACACAAACTGGTCGATCGGTTGCGCGCCGTTGTGGAACTTTGATACCAGGGGTTTGCCAAGGTGATCTTTAAAAGGTCCTTGTGGATTGCTGGCTACCGCTACACCAATTCCTCCATATTCCTGGTTGCTTTGAATATCATTTGCGCCGAAAAAGAAATAGTATTTATTATTTTTTTCCATCACAGAAGGCGCCCACATAGCACGTTTGGCCCATCTGATGGATGAAGTATCAAGTATTCGCTCGTGCCTGGTCCAATGAACAAGATCACCTGAAGAAAAAGCGTCAAAAAATACCTGCTTATTATATGGAGCTGAAAAAGTTGGGTATATCCAGTATTGGCTCTTAAAAATAATGCCTTCGGGATCGGCATACCAACCTTTGAACAGGGGATTTCCTGAATACAAACTGTCCTTTGCCTGGCTGTTTTGCCCATTTGATTTTACTGTAGGCAGTGAAAACAGCATGATCAGGGCCGACAGGTGTGTAATAACTTTTTTCATGAGTGACAAATGTAACATTAAGGAGCATCTAAAAACTAAGGTCAATTGATCCCCGTATTTAAATATTCAACTTCTTCATCTCCGCAACCGCGAAATTGCAGGCTCTTGCGGTGAGCGCCATGTAGGTTAATGAGGGATTAAGGCAAGACCCGGAAGTCATACAGGATCCATCTGTAATAAAAACATTCGGCACTTCATGCATTTGATTGTATTTATTCAACACTGAAGTTTTTGGATCATGGCCCATACGCGCAGTTCCCATTTCATGATTGGCGTTTCCCGGATAGGAGATAGAGCCGTTGACAGTAACATTATTAAAGCCTGCGGCTTCCAGCAGTTCTTTGCCGGTGGCAGCGATGTCGCTATGCATTGACCGTTCATTTTCCCTGAACTCGCAATCGATGTCAATCAGCGGCCTGTCCCATTGGTCTTTTTTATTTGTATTCAGCGTAATTCGATTATCGGCATATGGCAAACATTCTCCAAATGCATAGAGACCCATCTGCCACTGGCCTGGTTCGCTTAGCGCATCTTTTAATTCCGCTCCAATGGGTATATCGCTTTGCGGACGTTGACGGGAGGCACTGCCACCAAAATGATAACCACGGAGAAAACCCGCATGTTGTTCTGTAATATTTCTAAAGCGGGGAATGTAAATGCTGGTGGGCCTGCGTCCGTAGTAATAGCTGTCTTCAAATCCATCTACCCGGGCAACGATAGAAAGCCCCTTGTGATGATCCATCAGGTTTCGGCCAACCTGGTCGCTTCCATTGCCAAGTCCTTTTGGAAAACGCGAAGAGATTGAATTCAATAATATAAACGCAGTTGCAACGGTAGAAGCATTCAGGAAGATCAGCTTTGCATAAAATTCTTCTGTTCGTTTTGTTTGCGTATCAATGATCTCCACCCCGCTGGCTTTTTGCTTTTTTTCATCATACAATACGCTGTTGACCAGCGAGTGGGGTCTGACAGTAAGATTACCGGTTGCATAAGCTGCGGGCATGGTGCTGGCATTGGTGCTGAAATACGCGCCGTAAGGACAACCCCGATGGCAGAGATCACGTGCCATACATTGCCCCCGACCCTTAACAGGTTGTGTCAGATTAGCGGTTCTGCCAATGATCACTTTTCTGTCGGCAAAACGTTTTTCAATCTTTTCTTTAAAATATTTCTCCACGCAATTCATTTCAAACGGCGGCTGGAAATTGCCATCGGGAATTACGGCAATACCATCACGGTTACCGCTGACACCAATGAATGATTCTACATAGTCATACCATGGCGCTATGTCTTTGTACCGGATTGGCCAGTCAACCCCATGACCGTCTTTCATGTTAGCCTCAAAATCGAGGTCGCTCCAGCGGTAGCATGCCCTTGCCCATAAAACTGACCGGCCACCAACAATGTCACCCCTGATCCAGTCAAAACGTTTGGATTCCTGGTAAGGATTTTCCTGGTCGTTTATATAAAAATGTTTGTTGTCTTCCCGGAATGAATAATGGCGGCTTTGTACAAAGTTTCGCTCTCTGTCCTCTCTTGTCAGGTTTAAGCGGTGTGGAAATTCCCATGTTTCTTTTGTAGCTGTCGGGTATTCGGGGTGAACCACATTGCGGCCGCGATCGAGCAGCAATACTTTCAGACCTTTTTCGCAAAGTTCTTTAGCTGCCCAGCCACCGCTGATGCCTGAGCCAACGACTATGGCGTCATAAGTGTTCTGTGGTTTGGCTTTGTTGTTTATGAATAGAGTGTCGCCGGGCATGTGAACTCAAAATAATTTAGTACGATAGTACAGAATAAAAGTTTGCAGATGACAACTTAGATAGAAAAAATAAAATATTGATTCAAGCCAGACATATGATCCGGGATAAGAAAAACTAAAAATGGACGTATCTTGTATCCCCAAATTATTCATTATGAAAAAATTGACTTTACAACTTTGCCTGGCAGCAATTGCTTTTTTATCAGCATTCAGGATCCAGGCGCAATCTCCCGAAGCCATTAAAGCACAGATGGTGAAAGACTGGGAAAGAGCGAAGGAATACACAAAGGAATATCTGAATACCATGCCTGCGGACAAATATTCTTATAAGGCTCATGACAGCGTCAGAAGCTTTGCCCAGCAAATGTTACACCTGGCTGCGGCAAATTTGTTTTTGATGTCAAACGCGTCTAATGAGAAACCTCCGGCCTGGCTTAGTTTTACACTGGAGCAGCAAGCCGGCGCCCAGAAAAAAGATTCGGTTGATTATTATGTAATGGCCAGCTATGACTACGCCATCAATACCGTGAAAAATTCAAATATTAGTCAATGGGGCGAAGTGAAAAAGATATTTGGCAGGTTTGATGAAACAAAATTTGCTATAATGAACAAAGCCTTTGAACACCAGACTCATCATCGTGGTCAGACCACTATTTATATTCGTATGCTGGGAATAAAACCTCCGCAGGAGAAATTGTTCTAGGACGTTTCCGTAATTGACCTCCAGGACCCTGCAAAAAAGAAAAGGGCAGTTTTGCAACTGCCCTCAACTACAAGAAGTTAATCCGGAAAAACGAGATAAAAAATCAAGAGTTCAATAAAAATTAAAACTAATTAAAGTGAAAATCTAAATAAAACTGATTGAAAAAATAAGACGCAAAGAGGATTAACTGCTTGCCCGGCAAACATAAGCTGATTTTGCAAGACTATCTAATTTTTTTATTAGTGTCCCCTGGAATTATTATTTCTTACTCGGTAGCAGGCCGGGGAAATTGAACCCATACATCATCACCCGTACGATCAATAGGTAATGTATTCAGCCTGCTATAACGCCGCATATCAATCCATCTATGACCTTCGCCATACAATGAATATCTTCTTTGTTTCAGCATTTCATCAATAATAGCTGGTTGAGTAACGGCTCCGCTGTAAGGAAGTAAACCAGCAGCGCTGCGGATCTTGTTTATTGCGGTAACCGCATCAGCCAGATTAACCGCACCGCCCAACTGAGCTTTAGCCTCTGCATAAATCAGCAGCAGTTCTTCATTGCGTATGATAGGTATTTTATCAACGTTGGTTTTGTAAACAAAAAAGTCATAGTTGCTGGTCAATCCATCCTGCGTGGTTGAAGAGGTTCTCATAGGCGTTTTAGAAAGTCTGGTGTCACCAGCCTCTGCGTTTGTAATGAATGAGGGTTGTGCAACCCTTGTCTCGCCACTTGAATTAAGCGGAAAGAACATGGGATTCAACTGGTCGCCTCCGGCAGCTGAGAAAATATAAAATACTCCTGTATTCAGGTTGCCATTAATATCAAAGAATGAATTGTTCAAAGCAGTGATAGCTCCGCCCCAGTCAGCTTTATAAACAGCCAGTCTTGCCGCAAGAGCCCGGTTGAATTTGGCAAACTGCCCTGCATTATTGCTGAATAAAGTAGTAGCAAACGGAAAGGTTGCAGTTGCGTTGGCAGTGAGATCTGTATAAGCAGTATTCAGCAAATTAATTATTTCATCAAGCGCCTGTGCTCTGCTTAAGAAAGGTCCCAATGCATTTGGATTAGCAACATCCACACGAATGCCATTATCGTGTTGAAGGTTCAATACCATCAGCAATTCGTGGGCTTTTATTGTATTGGCATAAGCTCTGCCGGCTTTGCGCTGTGCTTCAGTAATAGCTGCCGTGGTATTTGTAAGGCCATCCAGTAAAATATTAGCGTTTTTTACTACACGGTATCTTGCAGCGTAAGGATTGGTGATATAAAATGTGTTGTTATCCAGTACGGCTGTTCCTTTGCCCAGCAGATCGGAAGTAAACCGGGGATCTGAAGTAGAGAAACGGTAGTACTCACGACCTATTACGCCTACATCATCAAGATAAAAATTAATGTTATCTCTCATGCCTGATTCAATTCCGGTAACAACGTTTTGAATCTCTCCTAATGTAGGATTAGCGGAAATGGGTCCCAAGCCCGGGTTATTGGGATCAAGCACCGGTTCTACTTTGCACGAAGAAAAAAAGATCAGTGCAATAGCCGGAAAAAGAATGAAAGCGATTTTATTTTTAAGAAGGGATCTCATATTTCGTAGTTTGTAAATTAACGGATATGGTTTCATCTGCATTAGAAGATGATGCTTAAATCAAAATTGAAACTCTTTGCAGAAGGGAATGGTGTAACCTCAACATTGCTCGAGATAGCGTTAGTGCCAAAGTTGCTTACCTCCGGATCATAGCTGCTATATTTAAAACTATTGATAAGATTACGGCCTGAAAAACCAACTTTTACATCGGCGATGTTGCTAAACCATTTCTTTGGTAACCGATAACTCAACCCTATTTCTCGAACCCTGAAATAACCTGCATCTTCTACCCATGGCCTTGCTGTAGTTCCCAGGGCATTCAAGCGAAATGGCCCATTGGCAACCGCACCTGTTGGATCCAATGATTTTTTATCAAAATCGGGTGAAGTGCCAAAAATATCAGACAGCAAAGTTGAGAGATTGATATTTTCTCCTCCTTTTTTCCAATGCATGAGTACATTGAATTCCCATCGCTTATAGGTAAGGTTTTCCATAAATGAAATTTGAAAATCGGGTTCAGCATCACCAAAAACACCAAGTTTGGATTCAGGATCCACTTTATCGCCCGGGCCGGCTATGCCTACGATCTGTGTGGGACTTTTTCCTTTCTGTATCCTATAAGTTCCAAGCGTGGCGCCAAACGCGCCTGTGTTAAAAGCGGGAACATCCAGATGTGTTACTTCCGCGTCATTTGTCCAGAAATTGATTCCTGATGCCCATCTCCATTCATTATTACTAACAGGTATTGCGTTCAAACCAATTTCGAATCCC
>DASWTL010000205.1:0-5224 GCA_036402155.1 Sphingobacteriaceae bacterium
ACTTCAACGGAATATTATATTATCCCGTCGATAAGGCCGGTAACATGAAGCTTCAGGCAAACGGCAAGTTGCCCGTTGTTGTCTATTCTCACCAGTATGCACATTCAACCGGGTTCACCCATGGTTATGATAAACATGGCAGAAATGGCACTATTCCCCTTTTCAAGGAGTTGATTAGTAATGGCTTCGCTGTTTTAGCAACTGATATGTATGGTTTTGGTACCCGTATTGAAGAAGCGAAGAATTTTTATCAGCGGTATCCCGGATGGTCTAAAATGGGTAAGTACATTACGGATGTAAAAGGAAGCATAGACGGCCTGGAGTCGCTTGAGTATATAGATAAAAAACATATCTATTTATTGGGTAATACGTTGGGTGGAAGCATATCGCTTATGACAACGGCATTAGACCCAAGAGTGGCAGGCGTTGCAGTTGTTGCAGCTTTCTCTCCGTGGAGGGCATCTAACAGCCGGTTCGAAAGCCTGAAAACTTATTCGCATTTACATGGTAATATTCCCCGTTTAGGTTTTTTTGATGATGATCCACAGAAAGTGCCTGTTGACTTTGGCGAAATAATAGCAGCGATAGCCCCCAGACCAACGATGATTATTGCTCCTGATCTTGATCGTTATACAGATATCACAGCTTTAAAGAGTTCCATGAAGCCTGTTGTTAAGGTTTTCGGCCTGCATCAAAAGGAAGCGAACCTGATAGTGAAATATCCGCATGAAATTAACCGGATGACAGAAGGGATGTATAAAGAAGTGAGCAGGTTTTATACCAATCTTTTAAAAGCAAACAATTCCTCTGGCAATACCCGGTAGATCTGCGTTGCGGAATATAGCTAATCGTATATATACATCTCCATGATATTTAAAAATGCAAAAAGTCTGATTTTTACATTGGGTATTATTCTGTCTTTTTCTAAAATCTTTGCACAAGACAGATGTCCGATAATACCGCTGCCACAAGAAGCAAAAAGGGGGGCAGGTGAGTTTAAATTAGACCAGTCCGTACTAATCGTGTACAAGGATAAGCGGTTAACACCCCTTGCATCGGCACTGCAGCAGCAACTTTTAAAATTTTCATCCTTACCGCTTACTATTCATGATAAGAGTACTTCAAAGGCGCATCAAATCATTCTTGATTACGACAAAGACTCTGGTAATGAAGGATATAAATTAAAAATACAGCCCGATAAGATTATATTATCGGCAAATTCAGATCATGGAATTTATAATGGCATAAATTCATTATTGCAAATTGTAATATCGCACCATGTTTTAGACAGAAAAGGAAAGTTTACAGGAAGGATCAGGAATCTGATTTGTTGGGAGATTAAAGACTGGCCGAAATATGCCTGGCGGGGGGTAATGTTGGACGAAGCACGTCATTTTTTTGGAACAGAAAAGGTTAAGACCTTAATAGACTGGATGTCTTTTTATAAGCTGAACCGTTTACACTGGCATTTAACTGATGCGCAGGGCTGGCGAATTGAGATTAAAAAGTATCCTAAACTGGCATTGATAGGAGGGATAGGAAACGCCAGAAATCCAACTGCCTCCGCCAAATATTATACACAGGATGAAATCAGGGAAGTTATAGCTTATGCAGCCGCCCGCTTTATAACTATTGTACCCGAGATAGATATGCCCGGCCATGCTTCAGCAGCTACCAGAGCTTATCCGGAACTTCATGGCGGTGGGTCTGGCTTTACTTTTAATCCGGGTAAGGAGCATACTTACACATTTTTATCACAGGTTCTTCGCGAAGTTGATGCGCTGTTTCCTTCTCAAATGATCCATTTAGGTGGTGATGAAGTTAGTCATGGCAGTAAAACATGGAATGAGCTGCCAGATGTGAAAACGCTTATGAAGGAAAAGAAGCTGGACGATCTGAAAGCTGTGGAACATTATTTTTTCAAGCGGATGGCTGATTCTGTAATGAGTTTTAATAATAAAGTTTTGGGCTGGGACGAGGCTACGGAAGCAAAGTTGCCTGTTGACAAAACCATTTTATTTTGGTGGCGGGATGGAAAGATCTTAGAAAAGGCAGTCGCGCAGGGGTATTCACTGGTACTTTGTCCCAAGCGTCCTTTTTATTTCGATTTTTCCCAGGATTCTACTCACAAATACGGAAACTATGAAGGTCGCTCTACCAATACTTCAGAAAGTGTTTATAATTTTTCATTGGACCGCCTTCCGGTAAAGGTAAAATCGGCTAATATTTTAGGTATACAGGCAAATGTTTGGACGGAAAGAATCACCACGGAACAGCGCTTACAGTTTATGATCTTCCCCCGTATGCTGGCGTTGGCCGAAACAGCCTGGACTAACAACGAGATGAAGGACTATGTAAGCTTTAAGAACAGGGTTAAAGAGCACAATAAATTATTCCGTCTCAACAATATTTATTTCTACGATTTAGATGAAACAGCAAAGAATGGGGAACCCATTAATTAAATAAATTTTTCATTTACAAAAACTTCTAACTAAAATATTTTATGAATCAATCTCCGGATAAACAGGTAACAAGACGCGGCGTTTTACGGGGACTTAGTTTGGCCGCTATAACTACAAGTGGTATTTCTGTGTTTGCAGCAGATAATGGAAAAGCCCGTTCAGCCCACAACCATAGCTCATTTGCAACCACCCAGGAGTTGCGAAATGATTCATCGTTAAAAGTCGGTGATATCGTGCGAACTTCCGGGTATTATCATCCGGGAGATGGAGGACAGGCAGAATATGTAATTAGGAAAGAAAGTGATGCTGAGATCGGTTCCATAATTCTGAAAAGTAAAATGGTAGCCTCTTTAATTAATGTTTCCAGTGTTAATTACAAAATGTTCGGCGCTGTTGGTGACGGTAAAAATGATGATGGTGTGCAAGTTAAATTAGCACATACTTATTGCAACCAGCATGATATTCCTATTAATAATAATAATGGTGAGTTTTGGATAAAGCAAACCACTGCTATTCCGATCTTAACTAATGTAGAGTGGGGGAATACCATTTTTCATATCGATGAAAAGTTTAACACCTCCTCACCTCGGTTTGAAGTCAGCAACAAGAAACCGTCCATTGATATCGAACTTTCCGCTTCGCAGAAGCACGAACTTATAAAATTCCTGAAACCGGGTACTTCGATAATCCCGATGTTAGCGGCCTACAGTAACTGCCTAATTATAGTTGAAGATAAAAATGATAAGATCGGCATCAGATCCGGAGCTTCATATAAAGGGCTGCAATCCAAGCCAAGATCGGACTTTTTTTATGTAGAAGAACATGGTCGCATCACTGGTGATATCGCCTGGGAATTTAAGGATTATACTGATTTAGTAGCCATCCCGGCTGCGGAGAGTTTTTTGACCATCTCCGGGGGAACTTTTTATTTGTCCGGTAACAATAGCGGGAAAAGCTATTTGAAGAACGGCTTTGTGATCACACGCAGTCGTACTATTATTAAAAACCAGTGGGTTGGCTTAGAACCCGGAAAAACTGATGAAGCGACATCTGCAAGAAGCGGTTTCTATACATTTTCAAAGGTTTACAATGTGTTATTGGAGAATGTACGGCTTATTCCATACGTTACAGAAAGGGAAGGCCTTTCGGTAAACATGTCTGGCACATACGGACTTGGCGCCGGCCATATGTTGTGCGGTACCTTCCGTAATGTAACAGCGGAAGGCGGCTATAATCATTGGGGCGTTTTTGGAACCAATCTCATAAAAAATTTCCGTGTAGAGAATTGCAATTTAAACCGGGTAGATGTGCATTTCCACTGCTGGAACTTACATATAAAAGATTCCGCCATCGGATTTAAAGGAATTGCAATAACAGGAGGCGGCCAGTTAATTGTAGAAAATTCATCCTGTGCTTCAACAAGTTTCATCAACTTCCGCAGAGACTATGGCTCTAAGTGGGATGGCGATATACGGATTTCCAATTGCCGGTTTTTTCCATCCGCATCTCATGATGATGCGAAAGCGATTCTTAGTTATTTTCCGATGGACTTTGACTACAAATATCCAATCGGCATGGGCCGGTCGATCATAGTCGAGAATTTCGAGGTAGATTATACAGGTAACGACTCGAAAGCTATCTGTTGGTTAATCAAGGCGCCCCAGTTTTCAAAAGCAAAGCATGGTGAACGGGTCTTTTTTCCGAATTATATTGAATTCAGAAATGTAAGGGTAGTAGGCAGGGAATCAGGGTTACGATTGATGATCATTATGAATCCACAGGTGTTAAATACACGAAAAAAAGGCGGTTATGACGGGGTGCAGCTGGAGAGTAATTCCCGAATCGTATTCAATAATATCCAGCTGGAAAAATTACAAGACAGCGATGTAATTAAAGACAAAGAAGCCCACTTTCTTATTGAAAGGGCAAAAGAAGTCAGATATGAAGATGAGTATGCGCTTTATCCGGAAATAGAAATTTCAGCGTGTAAAAACCTGGCAGCAGACTTTGGAGGTAATATTGCGGTTGTGTCAATTTCAGATTGCTCGGTGACAAAAATCGTCGCTGACACCGACGGTGTTATGCCCGGCAAGATTTCGCTTTCTAATACCGTTTTACAGCCGGAAGCCAGAACGACGGGCGATATTTCGCTTTCGCTAGCCACCGAACTGGGTACGTCTTTAACCAACTGCACGGTTCATTCTCCGCGGATTAACGGCGTTTTAAAGCCTGAATTATTCGATTCTTTAAAGTTTATCAAGTTAAATAAAGCAGTTCAGTTTCACCACGTGAATACAATTTTGGGCAATGATATTCTGAATTATATTAAAGCTCAGGGAATAACGCTAAAACCGGAATTCATCTCCATGTTAAAAAGCCATCACAGTTTGGAATCTGAGAATGTGGCCTAACTATTTCGTTAAAATGACAGTGATGAAAATAAGATACGCTTTTCTGATAGTTTTGATGTTTGCTGCAGGCTGTTCGAGTAAAAAAAATCTTCCTCTAAAAGCAGATAACAATGCTTTTGATATCTTCCTTTTTATCGGACAGTCAAATATGGCAGGTCACGCTAAAATTGAACCTTTGGATACAGCTACCTTGACTAGCGTATTTTTGTTTAATGATAAAAATCAATGGGAAAAAGCTGCTAACACCACTTCCGGGGGCTTAAACAGGTACTCAAATGTTAAGGGAAAAACGAATTCGCTGAGCCTTTCCTATGCCTTTTCGCGTAAAATCAATCAATATACTTCACGTAA